>DASYAJ010000264.1:0-1887 GCA_036501405.1 Kapaibacterium sp. (SeqCode) | reverse complement strand
AATACATTTTGGCGGTATCGGGCGAACCGCCAGGTCCTTCAGGGAACGTCGTATTGGGTATTGCGCAGCTCAATGGTCCTGCGTGGCCTTGGCCATCGCCAAAACTTCGCTCGTTATTATAGGCCGCGATGACACGCCCTTCATTTCCATTCGCTACTATGGAATCGACATTATTGTATCGGAGCGTATGGAAGGTCGCCCGGACGAGACTGTCATTTTGCGGATATTCCGAATAAGGTGAAATGTCATTCGCATCATAAAGGTTATTACGATAGGTCGCATAAGAATTGATGCCGCTCGCATCGTTATAGCGCCAGAAATATCCGCGGTTGTACGCGTAAGGCATCCGCTGCGGAAGCCCGTAAAAAATCCATTGTTTGAAGAACGTCGCAAGTTTGAACGCCGGAGCAGAAGGAAAATCGCCCATAAATCCCTTTTGACTCGCGCCTAAAGACGCTGGGTAGCTGCCCCAGGAATAAGCGAATTTGCAATGAACGCTATCGGTCAGAGCGTTCGGGTAAGCTGACGCGCCCCAGATGCCAAATCGAAGCGAATCATACGATTCATAGCCGCTCGGAACGACCATTTCCCCCGCCGTCCGAGATTGAGCATGGAGGGTTCCCGCAAGGACAATAAGCGTAATGAATAGAACTTTTTTCATAAAGCCTCCTATTGTGTGACAATGAATGAACCGGATGAACTGTAATTTTGCGAAGAGAACCGATAAAAATAGGTCCCCGATGCAAAACTTGCCGTACTGATCGGAATCGATTGATTTCCGGCGTTTTGTGGAACTGAATTTATGGACGTTGCCATCAAGTTCCCATTAATGTCGAAAACGGTCAACGACACAGTCTGCGCTACTGGCAAGGAATACGAAAGCGTTATCAGCGACTGCGAAGGATTGGGAAAAGCTGTAATTGAAAGCGAATCGAGATGGGAAGGATTTACTCCGGAAAGCTGAAGGCTCCGTATTAAAATAATGCCCGAATCATCAGCGCAGGCTGCCAATGTATCGCCACACATGACAGGGGTATAGAGGTCAACATATAAATTTGATGGCTCCAAAACCCAAGTTTTACCTGTATCGGAAGTGCGCAAAATTCCACGGCTGCTGGTCCGAGTGATATACCCCGTTGCACCCTTTATAACAATATCCAATCCCCCATTTGAAGAAACCCTTTGCCATGATGACCCCCCATCACTCGTTCGCCAAATCGAACCTTGATCGCCGATAATCACAACCGTGGTTGGATCGACTACTGCAATGCCGGAAGCATTATCGGTTCCTAAGCCGGTATAAATAGTGTCCCACGAATTCCCTCCATTTGTGGTCTTCGCGAAAAACATTCCGTTTCTGCCTCCAGGCCACGATAACGCTTCGCCAGCATCGTAACCGACCTGAGAATTAGCGAAGCCGAGGTATCCACCGAAACCAACCACTTGGGTACTCCATGTTTTGCCACCATCGGTCGAACGATCGACATTGGGAATGGAGGAACTAAAAATGTGAACGGAATCCGATAGAACAATATCCTGTCCCATTCTACCGGGTGCCAAGGGGCCCACACTGTCCCAAGTCGCCCCTCCATTCGTGGTATGGTAGGTACACGTTCCAAAAAGATACCCATAATGGGCGTTCCAGAAGACCGCTTCAAGATAATACGGAACGGAAACCCAATGCCAATTGTGACCGGCATCAGTGGAAAGCATTAATCCTGTCCCATCGCTCGATCCTCCCCAGCACGTATCCGCGCTTAGGTAGAATGTTCCCACGATGGAATGCGACGGCGTATTGGCTCGTGTCCATACCGGAACGAGGCTAACGCTATCGGTTTGCTGAGGCTGTTGCTGCGCCTGGCCGGTAAGCGCGAGGCACGTTAGAAT
>DASYAJ010000263.1:0-1555 GCA_036501405.1 Kapaibacterium sp. (SeqCode) | reverse complement strand
AACTAAGCTCTGCTTTCAGCTTATGATAATGCCCGCTAATGAGGAAGGAGCAGCCGATCCATTTGCGCTCGCCCTTATGCTGGCCTTCTTTCACGATCACGGTCCCACGCTTCTCATTCAGCGATTTGATGATGCCGAATGCCTTGCCCGGCATCGTTTCTGCATTGTCGATCACGACGCAAATCACGCGCGGTCCACGATCCATCGCCGGGTTCGCATAATCTTTCAGCAGCGCGCGGAATTTCTCCTGGACTTCGTCGGAACGATAAGGCGCACCGCCATAGATCGAGCGGAGAATCTCGCGCTGGAAGTAGGTCTCGTGCGTCGATTGGTAGCCGGGAACGATGATGTTCACGAACTCCACGGTGGGATTTTCCGAATGCGCTTTCGTGCGGTAACGGCCCATCGAGTCCTGATAGCCGAGCGCTTCCTGCATTTCGAATGCAATGCGCGTTTTACCGTTCGAACCGCCTTTGAGAAGCACGATCTCCCGTCGCTCCAAAGCGGACTGCGCGGGAATCATACATTTGATTTGAGAGGATGTTAAGCGTGGCATATTATCCCTCCAACTCCTTTCTGCGGGTGTCCCTTTGCTTGCGGCGAAGCAACGCTCTTGTCATTGCTTGATGATTAGCCCATGCAATGAGGGTCAAGCCATTAAAGCCATGCGATATGGAGAGAAGACCTTCGCCGTTGCCGCATGTGCTGCAAATAACCGTTTTGGTATCGATACGAGATAAGGCATTCCACGCTTTTATTTCGTGAAGCGCGTTGCCACATCTCGGACATTTTTTTGATCTTGCCATTTTAGTTTATCGGGAATTAAACGGGCGCGGCCGTTATGGGGACCGCGCCCATTTGTGAATTAGCTTCCAGTCGCAGGCGCGTTTGGCGCCGGTGCTTGAGTCGACTTTGCAGGCGAATCGATTATATCGCCTGCCGGCGACGTCGCTGGATCGATCGCTGCGTCCGAAGTGGGTGCATTGCCTGACACTTCGTTGTGAAGGTCTGAAAGAGCTCCCAGGCTGGCTGTGAGCTTATCTTCTTCGGATTGGAGATCTACTCCCTGCGCTTGCGCGGCAGCTTTGTAGGCCTCGAAATCGCTCTTCACCTGGTCGATCGCTGGCGCGAGCTTTGCCAGTGATGTATCGAAATCGTCTTGTCGTGTCATAATGATATTGAGTTTAACGTGAATGGTTCCTAAACTTTCATCGAGCTTCCTTGCGAAGCGCGAGAAAAGTTCTTTGAAAAACAATCTATCCTTTTTGTCCATGTGCGTTCAGTGATTTTTTGAAGCAATCTAATTCGTGGCGGACGGCCATCGCGTGAGATTTGAGTCGGTTCAGCGACATCCAATTGAGCGATTTGTCGCCCAGATTATAGCGATCGTTGAAATGCTGAATGCCTTCTTCCACTTCATGGAGCGCATGTTCCATCTTCGAAAGGTTCATCGTTGTCATGGCAGGGCGCGTGGTATCGAGTTCGATCATAATTTGCCGACCTCTCCTTCTAAAAGCTCCTTGTCCGCGCGGACAATGGAAAGTTCCTTCAGGCG
>DASYAJ010000262.1:0-2463 GCA_036501405.1 Kapaibacterium sp. (SeqCode) | reverse complement strand
GTCCGAAATGCCATCGAGATTGCGGCGGCGATGGAACTATCCGAAAAGGAACTTGCACTCCTTCTCATTGCGGCATGGTTCCACGATGCGGGAATTCCCACGGTCTATCATGGACACGAAAAGGAGAGTTGTGCGATTCTTCGGCGCCATTTCGAAGATGCGCTCACGAAAGGAGAATTGAACTTGACCCAAGGCGCGATTCTCTCGACGGAAATTCCGCAGCACGCTAGGAATACTTTCGAACAGATTCTTTGCGATGCCGATTTACTCTATTTAGGTGGAAACGATTTTTTCCGTTGGAGCGACCAGCTTCGCGAGGAACATGGCGCTGTGCTCGATCGCTATTATTCCAATCTTGAATGGATCGATCATAATCTGCACTTTGTCGAACGGCACCGTTATTATACGCCCTACGCGCGGGAGCAGCTTGCGAGCGGTTTGGAATGGAACATCACCTTATTGCGCGAACGCCGCGAGCGTATGGCCGGGAATTGATTACCATGGGAATCTCCGTAGGTTAACCACGGTTAACTTATGCGATGAATACCCCTTCGATCGAGGATTACGTCAAAGCGATCTACACAGCGCGCTCGCAAGGTGAAATCACCTCGCGCGATATTGCCGCGCGCGTTGGTGTGAGCGCGCCGGCTGTCAGCAAAATGCTCCGTCGGCTGGTGCGATTGAAGTTTGTCCGTATTCATCCGACCACGGGCGTTCATCTCACGCCGTTTGGCGTTCGCACCGCGCTCCAGACGATTCGGAAACACCGGCTGATCGAACTTTTTCTTGTGCGGGAACTCGGATACCGATGGGACGAAGTCCATGCCGAAGCGGAACGATTGGAGCATCATATTAGCCCACTCTTCGAAGAAAGGATTGCCGAGAAGCTCGGCCATCCCGATTTCGATCCTCACGGCGATCCGATTCCCTCTGCCGAAGGGAAAATGCCGCGCATTGCCGAAATTGCCATCGATCGCGCGCCCGAAGATACAACGCTCGTCATTACGCGGCTACGCGATAATCCGGAACTCTTGCGTTATGCCGCTGGACTGGAACTCGTTCCAGGTTCCCAGATCGAAGTTCGAGGACGCCAGCCCTTTGGAGGGCCATTCACGATTTTGGTCAAAGGGAAGCCAGTCTCGCTTGCGCCCGAAGCGGCGGCCCATATTTTTGGAATGGTGGTTTCTGCATGATGCGTATGGACGATTTCCGGTTGCCGAACGGATCGCAGAAGGAGGGAACGTTTCGCGAGAGAGCTCCGATCGAGCCGCATCGATCGCAGGGTGTTCTTCGCCGCATGTTCGCGTTTTCCGGTCCCGCGTTTCTTATCGCGATCGGTTACATGGACCCCGGCAACTGGGCAACCGACATCGAAGGTGGTTCCCGGTTCCATTACGATTTGCTTTGGGTGATTCTCGCGAGCAATCTCATTGCGATACTGCTACAAATTTTATCGAGCCGGCTTGGGGTGGTCACGGGAAGGGATTTGCCGCAGCTCTGCCGGGAACGGTTCTCGAAGCCGACAGCGATCTTTTTCTGGGTTGTTGCGGAAATTGCAATCATCGCGTGCGATCTTGCGGAAGTGCTCGGCAGCGCCATCGCGATCAATCTGCTTTTTCACATTGCGCTTTTTCCCGCTGTGCTGATTACAGCCTTCGACGTTCTCCTGATTCTTGTGCTCCAAAGCCGTGGTGTGCGGCTGCTCGAAGCGGTGATCCTCGCGCTCATCGGTACAATGAGCATATGCTACCTGATCGAAATGTGGCTGGCGCATCCTGCATGGGCAGCGGTTGCGCATGGCATTGTGACGCCGCGACTCACGAATGGGAGCCTTTATATTGCGCTCGGAATTTTGGGAGCGACCGTGATGCCGCACAATCTTTATCTGCATTCGCATTTGGTGCAGTCGCGGAAAGTGGGGCGATCGTTCAAAGAAATTCGTTCCGCGCTGCGCTACAATGTGTTCGATACGGTCTTTGCGTTGAACCTCGCGTTTTTTGTGAATGCCGCCATTCTGATTATGGCTGCGGCAGTTTTTTTCGAGCGAGGCATTATTGTCACGGAAATTCAGCAAGCCTATTATACGCTCTCGCCGCTGCTCGGGACAAGCCTCGCGAGCCTGGCTTTCGGCATAGCATTGCTGGCATCGGGACAGGCTTCGACGATCACCGGCACGCTGGCCGGACAAGTGGTGATGGAAGGGTTCCTGGAACTCAAAGTGAGACCCTGGCTTCGGCGATTGGTGACACGCAGTCTTGCAATCGTTCCAGCCGCGATTGTGATTGCGATGAACACGGGTCGCGGTGCAGCGGCGCAGAACCATGCGATTTACCAATTGCTCGTCTTCTCGCAGGTGGTGCTTTCGATGCAGCTCTCGTTTGCGACGGTCCCGCTCGTCATGTTTACCAGCAGCAAAAAAGTGATGGGGGAATTTGCAAGTCCATTATGGCTGAAAACGATCGC
>DASYAJ010000261.1:0-1677 GCA_036501405.1 Kapaibacterium sp. (SeqCode) | reverse complement strand
CTTGCATCGCTACTTTATCTAGTAAACCTCGGTACGATCACACAAAACCCGTGGTTCTCTCGCATTCAATCCATCGACAAACCCGATTATTTTGCCTTCGATCTCGATCCCGGTGACGATGCCACGTTCGATCAAGTAAAGAAGATAGCACTCGAAGTAAAAAAAGTGCTAGACGAAGTGGGATTGAAAGGCTATCCAAAAACTTCCGGCTCTACCGGTATTCATATTTATGTTCCCATACGTTCTCACTATACCTACAGCGATATCGTTCCTTTCGCGAAAAAGCTGGCAACGAAAGTGGCGGAACGAAATCCAACCGACGCCACCGTGATGCGAATGGTTAAGGAACGAAAGACAACACAGGTCTATGTCGATTATCTGCAAAATATCGAAGGAAAATCGTTGGCATCGGCTTATTCCGTTCGCGAAAAACCTGCTGCGACCGTCAGTGCGCCACTCGAATGGAAGGAAATAAATAAAAAGCTAACGTTGGAACAGTTCACAATAAAAACAATGGGAGCGCGGATGAAAAAAAAGGGCGATCTCTATCTTGATGTCCTGAAGAAACCACAGAACCTTACTGCCGCAATGAAAAAGGTCTAAAAAGAAAATGATCTTGATGGCACTATCCTTGCGATTCATTTTTGTATTAACAATAGGAGAATATTTATGAAAATGATTTTGGCATTAGCTATATTCCTTTCGCTGGCATTTCTTACGCCCGATCTTCATGCGCAGGTCGCGAAGAAGAAAACCCACGTACGTCATTCCAGCATAACAACCTCAACGAATCCTAATGCACTGGGAATAACCCCGAATGGCGTTCCGATCTCATCGGCTGGGGCCGAGGTAAGCGGCATTACCGGTTCAGCGCCAGGCGATCCGTATAATCTTGCTCATCCATATTTCCAAGGTGATGCACGGTGGTCGGACCCGCAGCAGCTTTACACGCACGGCGATTTCCCGTGGGCACTCGTTTCCAAGAATCCCGATGCCTTCAACTTCAATGCATCCACAGGACATTGGGAAGTTTCCAGCACCGCAAGCATGGGAAAATCGAAATAAGTTCTTTATTAAACGAATTACGCGATAGCGGCGGGAATTCCGGCCGCTATTTGCTTTCCATTCATTGGAACCGTTCCATTGTGGTGCGGCAGTTTTGCATGGTGCGTCCGTTCTCCGATTTGCTGACGCCACATTGCGTAATAAAGTCCCTTCATCGCGAGAAGATCATGATGTTCCCCCGATTCCACGATTTGTCCTTGCTCCAGCACATAGATTCGATCGGCATGCATAATCGTCGAAAGCCGGTGAGCAATCAGCACAGTGATGAGATCGGATCCCGTGGATACTTCACGAATCGTTCCAGTGATCTCCTCTTCCGTCAATGAATCGAGCGAGGACGTTGCTTCATCGAATACGAGAAGATTTGGGCGACGAAGTAATGCGCGAGCAATAGAGAGACGTTGCTTTTCGCCACCGGAAACTTTGACGCCGCCTTCTCCAATCACCGTATCCAATCCTTGCGGGGCTCGGGCCAACAGCGATTGGCAGGAAGCTTTATGCAGCATCTCCATGCATTCCCCATCGGTCGCATGCGGATTTACGAAAAGCAAATTCTCCCGAATGCTTCCGCTAAATAGCTGTGTGTCCTGCGTGACGAAACCAATGTTTTCG
>DASYAJ010000260.1:0-9190 GCA_036501405.1 Kapaibacterium sp. (SeqCode) | reverse complement strand
CCAAGCATAAGAACTGGTAAAAGCCATTGTCCATGATTTACCACTATCATTCGAAGCTACAATCCCACTATCGGTACCGACAAAAAATGAATTGCTCGAAATTACGAAAGGGAACGTAAAGAAGCCCAATTGCCATATTGGGGAGAGTGACGATTTTTGTTGCCAAGTATCCCCGGAATCCATCGACATATATGTACCTGCAGGACCGACCGCCCATAGGCTATTCCCATTCCATTGAATTCCGTCATCGGCCAAAAGAGAATCATAAATCCAGGAAGCCCCATCATCTGTAGACCTTATTGTTTGGAATTCATCTAATGCGAAAAGATTGCGACCACTTGAAAATAAATTTTGTGCCGCATAAAACGTGAGGCCAGAATCAGATAATGTCCAAAAGTATCCATTGTTTGTCGAGCGATACGGACCTTCACCATTCGGTCCAACGGCATACAGGGTAGTTCCAAGAACTGTAACAGTAGTGAATCTCTGGAACGGTAATCCTGAATCGATGGGAATCCACGTGCTTCCTGTATTTGAACTTCGAAATAAACCATTACTATCAGTCTCCGCAATAATGTTAGTTCCTTCAACTATAAGTGAAAGGATAGAAATATTATCTAATCCGCCTGGGAGCCATGTTTGTCCATTATCGAGCGAAAAGAACATGCCTGATTTCGTTCCGGCGAGAAGAACATCGTTTTTTAAAGCTAAAGTAAAAATGGAGTCCTTCGCGATACCAATACTTGATGCCGTCCAGGTCATTCCTTGATCGCTTGAAAGAAAAATAGAATCTCGTCGTGCGCCCCACAGATAGGAATTGTTCGCTGTAATAACAGAAAAGGAAGGACTGGGTATGAGTACCCAACTGAACCCCAAATCGCTTGAACGATATAAATTCCCATAAAATAAGGTGTAAGATAATGATCCAGAAGAGTAAGTGAGACTAAAGCTGACTTGAGGATATGTGCTCGATTTCCACGTCTTGCCGCTGTCTGTCGAAACATACGGCATGTCATATTGCGGGGTCAGAAAAATGTTGGGCCCACAAATCCCTATTGATGTAATTGTGCTCATAATTCGACGGGAGTTCCAACTTGCACCGCTGTCGGTTGAACGAAAAACGCCTCCATTCCCTGTACCAGCAAGCACGACATTTCCATCCACAGCTAACGCTGTGACCCCGCACCCACACTCGGGGCCATTGGTTTGCTGCCATTGTGCCTGAGCAGTGCCGGAAAATAAAATTAGAAAGATTAATAGGCTTCGTTTCATACGATTAGATTCTCTTATGAAGACCATCGAAATCGCGAAAGGTTACAGAAATCGAGGGCTTTTCTTCCCCCCAAAAACGCACAGAACCACGCCGCACTTGCGTACGGCGTGGTTCCGAAATCGGTAAATAACAGGCGAGAGCTTTAAACGAAAGTTCTTGCGCTAAGCCTGGTTATTTTTTCTTCTTCGCCTTGGTCTTCTTCTCGGCTTGTTCGGCACGGAGCGCGCTCCAGAAGCCGGTGTAGCTCAAGCCGATTTCACGCAGGCGGCGGTGGACCGCACCTTTGTGAACCTGAAGTTTCTGCGCGATCTCGGCGCCGGTCGCGCCGCCTTCGCGCATCGAGCGAATGGTCTTATCTTCCGTCGGCGAGAACTGCCTCTGCGCCTGACGGTACCCTTTGTATTTTTTTGCTGCTGCCATAATGTTGTGTTAAATTGTGATGTGATGAGTAATTCGGGGTCGCCCACCGTCCAAACCGCTGCCGTCCAAAGCCCGGCACCGGAAAGCCGGCTTATTCGGCGGCGATTCGCATTCTGTAGAATGAGCGCCAGACGAAATAGACCGAGATGCCGAAGAAGACTGCGGCGATAATGTGGCTCGTGCGCGAGCCAACATCCACCGTCAGTTTCACCGCCAGCTCGACGGCCAGCAGCCCGAAGAGTGTTGTAAACTTGATGACCGGGTTCATCGCGACACTGCTGGTATCCTTGAAGGGATCGCCCACGGTGTCGCCGACGACGGTCGCGTCGTGTAAAGGAGTTCCCTTTTGCTTAAGTTCCACTTCGACGATTTTTTTCGCATTGTCCCATGCGCCGCCCGCATTGGCCATGAAGATCGCCTGATACAAGCCGAAAATCGCAATCGAAATCAGATACCCGATGAAGAAATAAGGTCCCACGAAGGCAAATGCGAGCGAAGCGAAAAAGACAGTCAGGAAGATGTTAAGCATTCCCTTCTGCGCATACTTCGTGCAGATTTCGACCACTTTTTTGCTATCGGCGACGGAAGCCTTTTCGACGCCTTCGAGCTTGATGTGCGCTTTGATATATTGCACGGCTCGGTATGCGCCGGTCGTTACTGCTTGGGTGGATGCGCCGGTGAACCAATAAATAATCGCTCCACCCGAAATCAATCCCAGTACGAAAGGCGCATGAAGGATGGAAAGATATTGCGTGTTCTCCGTCAGCCCATTCGTGAGCGCCATGATGATGGAGAAGATCATCGTCGTTGCGCCAACGACGGCCGTTCCAATGAGCACCGGTTTCGCGGAAGCTTTGAAGGTATTGCCAGCGCCATCGTTCTCTTCGAGGAGGTCTTTGGCGCGCGCGAAATTCACGTCGATGCCAAAATCGCGCTTCACTTCGTTGACCACATCGGGAACCTGCTCGATGAGCGAAAGTTCGTAGACCGACTGCGCATTGTCTGTCACCGGCCCGTAAGAATCGACGGCGATCGTAACCGGCCCCATCCCGAGGAACCCGAATGCGATAAGTCCGAATGCGAAGACCGCCGGCGCGAGCATGAGCGGCGTGTTCGGGCCGTGAAGGTTAAAATCGAGACCATGCATGCTGACATAATAGCCAATGCCCATGAGCGCAACCATCGAAAAGCCAATCCAATACGCGGAGAAATTCCCAGCCACGAGTCCCGATAAGATATTGAGCGATGCCCCACCCTCCTGCGAAGAAGAAACCACTTCTTTCACATGCCCGGATTTCGTAGAAGTAAAGACCTTTACTAATTCGGGAATGACGGCGCCGGCCAAAGTTCCGCATGAAATAATCGTCGCTAATTTCCACCAGAGCGTCGTATCGCCGCCGAGCACCGGAATGATAAAGTAGGAAACCACATAGGTGAGGGCGATTGAAATAATCGATGTGTACCAGACAAGCGAGGTCAGGGGCGCTTCGAAATTCATCTCATTCGCATTCGCGTAGCGGGCTTTGGCGATGATTGCATTGAGGAAATAAGCGCCGGAACTCGAAACGAGCATCATCACGCGCATGGCGAAGATCCAGACAAGAAGTTGCACCTGCACTGTGGTATCGTGAACGCCGAGCAGAATAAAGGTAATGAGCGCAACGCCGGTCACGCCATACGTTTCAAATCCATCGGCGGAGGGTCCGACCGAATCGCCGGCGTTATCGCCCGTGCAATCGGCAATGACGCCAGGGTTACGCGCGTCGTCTTCCTTGATTTTGAAGACGATCTTCATCAAATCGCTGCCAATATCGGCGATCTTCGTAAAAATTCCACCCGCGATACGGAGCACCGCCGCGCCGAGCGATTCGCCAATCGCAAATCCGATAAAGCAGGACCCTGCATAATAGCCGGGAATGAAAAGCAGAATGATGAGCATAATGAGCAGCTCGACCGAAATCAGCATCATGCCGACGCTCATGCCCGATTGCAGCGGGATCGCATAGATTGGGAACGGCTTGCCTCTCAAGCCCGCGAAGGCAGTGCGCGAATTCGCGTAGGTATTGACGCGAATGCCGAACCACGCCACACCGTAGCTGCCGAGAACGCCGATAATGCTGAAGAGCATGATAATGCCGACCGTCTGCGCGACCGGATGGCCCGGCGTCGGCGAGAGCACGCCGAAATAGAGGATGATAATTACGGCAATGAAAATCCAGAGCAGCGCCAGGAACTTCCCTTGCGTAATAAGATATGTTTTGCACGTCTCGTAGATCAGCTCGGAAATTTCCCGCATCGAGCGATGCACCGGCATGTTCTTGAGCTTGGAAAGGATTACAAGGCCAAAGATGAGGCCGGCCACGCAAAAGATAAGGCCGATCATCATCAAATTATGGCCTGTCATGCCGAGGAACGAAACACTGGAAAGATCGGGAACGACAAGGTTCGCTTCGCCGCCAGCGCTGTTTTCGGGCTGTCCCGTGGGCGGCGCTTGGGTCATCGGCTGCGCGCCGGGATGTGCCACTTCGAGCTGCGGAACGCTATCGGCCTGCCCCATAGAACCCGCTGGTACCGGCTGTAAGGCACGGACCGAATCGGTCGGGGTCATGGTAGAGGATGCGCTCTGGGCCAAAGCGGAACCGTTCCAGAAGAACGAAGCTCCAATAGCGGCTATAATGGCAAAAACAGCGAAAATACGTGTCAAGGGGCTATTTTTTAGTCCTGATAAAATCATTCGAATGTGTAAGGGGTGCAAAAAGTACCGATGGGGTAAATAACGAAGTCCGGCAAAAATACGGAATTTTTTTACGTGCGCCTATAAATCCAAAAATTCCCGTTTGGGTTCCGGGAAAATTCCTGATTTAAAAAATTCCTCTCCGACGCCGTGACCTTCAGGCTGCGCTGGAATTTGCAATGGAACGTAAAGGGTGTGGCAATGCACCCTTTCTGCGTGGCCGAAGATTACGATTACGAAGGTCAACGACGACATCCGCTCCTATTGCAGCAAGGGAAGAAACCCATCCTGCTCGAAGTGCTTATCACCTGTGAGCGCTTCGGTCATGCCACGATCGCCATGACAATAAGGGACGTGCAGTCCGTGAGCGACCACGCTTTGTCGACATATCGGTGAAAGGCGGAAGTTCGATCTTCTGTTCGTAAATGGTTGCAGCGATCGATGCCGTCATAATTAATTTCCCTCCACGAGAATTTTCCCGGTCTGCGTTCCAGCATTTCCGGTGGCAATCGTGAAAAAATAAGCGCCGGTCGAAACAAGGCTTCCCATGTTATCGCGCGCATCCCACTGAGCGGTTTGCGGGCCGCCATCCAGCGTTTTATCGAGGAGCGTTCGAATGAGCTTTCCCTGAACATTGTAAATCGAGACCTTCGCCTCGTCGCGCTGCGGAAGTTCGAACGGAATGATGACCTCGCTCGCGCCGCCGTTTAGAAGATAGGGATTCGGATAGGGTTCGTAAAGATAGAGCGCGTTCGTTCCCACATGCAGCTCCACACGATTGCTGAAGTTTTCCGCGCCGCTCGCATCGATTTCATGGATTTGATAGAGATACGTTCCTGCCGCCGATCCATTATCGGCATAGGAATAGGGATGGGTTCCCTCCGAGCTTCCCGACCCGATTTGTGAACCAATTCGGGTGAAGGCATCGCCACCGATCGACCGCTCGATGTAAAACGTCGCGCCGGCCGGCTCATTCTGCACATTCCACGAAAGTTCCGTTCCCAAAGCCGATCGCATCGCCGAAAGCTGGTCCGATTCGACCGCGCCGGTTGCCTGAATTGGAAGCGTTGCTTCCCAAATCCCGCGGCCAAAGGTCGCAACGCGCAGTGTGCTCCCGTTCGGAGTCACTTGAATATCGCGGCATGAAACCAGAGAAAGTCCCGGTCCTGCATAATCCCACTCGCCACCGGCATCGGTGGTTTGGTACACACCGAAATCAGTCGCCGCGTACCAGGTGTGGAGTGGGTCGGTCGAATCAATGGCAAGCGACCAGACATTACAGCTCGTGGTCGATTCGGCTCCGGGAATGCATGCGCCACCTTTCGGCCCAGAAACATCGACCCACGTTTTTCCGCCATCGATCGAAGTCTCGACTTTCTTTGTGCTTAGTCCCAACGTAACAATAACGAAATTCGTATCGGCCACGCTTGTATTGATCGATGTCACATAACCGGGATTAGCGAGTTTCGTCCAGGTCGTTCCAAAGTTCCGAGAAACTTCCAGTGTGCTCCCAGCACCAGCAATATAGAGAGTACTCGCATTCCAGTTTGGAAGTCCGATGGCGCTGCAATGATAAACACCGTCAGGAGTTTGGTTAAAGTTAGTTGTGATGGAATTCCAGTTCATTCCGCCGTTCGTCGATTGTACGAGTTGGCTCAACCCGGCATAAAGAATATTCCCGGCAGCAAGAGAACCTCGATTGATCGGAGACATTTTCAGCGGATTATCCCATCCATTGCTAGCCGATGCATTGATCTCGGTCGTCCATTGAATGCTACCATTCGAGGAGAACTGCCCTTTCACAACCTGGCCATCCGGTCCCTCACAAAACACGAGGTTCGGATTTGCAGAGCTAATAATCGGCTGCATCGCGTCGCCAAGGCCGACCTGCCCGGCAATGTTCGCTTCATGCGTAGGATCCTTTCCATCATCGGTAATCTTCCACATGCCCTGATCCTGCGCGCCAGCCCAGACAACATGTGCATTGTTTTTGTCAGAGTAGAGATGGTAGAAGCGGCTCGAAATCAATCCGACCGAGTGGAGCTGCCAGCCGCCCGTATTTGCAACATCGGTGGACCCCGCGCCGTAATTGATCCAAAGCCCACCATCGTCGCCATCATAGACGGTGTTCGAGTTCAGCGGATTGATTGCAATGGAATGATGATCGACATGCGTGAGTCCTTTACCGCCATCGGGATTGACGTCCGTGCTGCTAAAAAGCTCCCAACCGTTCGACCCCTGTTTCACGGCCGCATTGATGCCGCCAACATAGATCGTGTCGCTCGTCACAGAGTTCGGCGTAACCGCAAGATAGAGATCATACCAACCCTGCGGATGCGAAGGGACGTACGGATCGAACAGCAGCGTATCCGGGCTTGGGCCACCGAAATTGCTCCATGTCGAACCGCTATCGGTGCTCTCGAAGAGAAAGCTGAGTGAGGATGTAGCATTATCGGTCATAAGCGCAAAAATTTTATTTTGCGCTTTTGCCGGAGAAGCCAATGCCGATCGTCCAATATGCCCCTTTACTCCAAATGCTGAAGCTTTCGCCCAAGTCGCACCATGATCTTCCGATTTATAGATGGCACCAGTGTCAACGCTGCTAATTAGATAGAAAAGCGTTGCGCCATTCGGTGCTTTGGTCGAAAGAATATCCCAGGCAAGCCCCGTAAAGACGGAAGTCCATGTTTGTCCTTGGTTCGTCGAACGAAAAACATGCCCCAAATCGAAGGAAGATGCGAGAACGACCTGATCGTTTGCCGGATCGACGACGATTTTGACAAAACTATTTGCAAGCGTTGTATCTTTATTCTGAACGACGAAAGGATTTGGCAAGTGCTGAAACGATTTCCCGCCATCCGTCGATTGATAAATTCCGGTTCCGCTATACGGCGGAACGCCGGTATTACAGCTCCCCGTCCCAATATAAAGAACATTCGAATTGACCGGATCGACGCAAACGGAAGCCACGACCGGATCGGGAACGATTCCATCGGTGAGGTTTGTCCATGTTGCGCCGGTATCGAGCGATTTCCAGAGTCCTCCCGAGCCGCAGGCATACATGATATTCACATTTTGCGGATCGAACGAGAGCACATACGTGATTCCAGCGGAAGGCACGGTGTCGCCGCCAGTGAGGCCGACGTTCGACCAGGTCCCCTCGATCGCAAGCGGCGTGTGCTCCCCTTTCCCAGCTCGCGCATTTGCAGCGGCTGTCGAACGGGCGAGCGATGCCTGCGCAGCGTGAAAGGTCTGGATCATCGCGTTGTTATCGATCGTCCCGGAAGTACCGGCGTGCCGCGAGAACTCATAAAATTCGCGCGCAAACGGCATCGATTGCCGAATGCTTTCGGGAAGCTTATTCACCGCGCCATACTGCCCGGAGTCGTTCGGCGCAACGACCGGATAGGGCAGCGTCTCACTTTCCTGCGCCATTACAGCGTGCGAGCCGAAAAAGAGTCCAAAGGCGAATGTGAAAGCGGCAAAAGTGAAAGCGGCGAAAACGCGAACGTGTGATTTAATTGCAAGCATGAATCGAAAAAATCGAATAAGAAAATACTTAGAAAAAACCGACTCTAAAACACACAAATCGCATATCCGTTGCAAAAAAACAAAAGAACCTGGATTTAGGAAAGAACCAAGATTTTAATGGACCGAGAGGTTGAAGCAGGGTCGGCAAGCGAGTAAACGTTACCGTCAGTGCTCGTCCACACTCAAGCATGCTTTCCATTAATGGGCATGCAAAGAAAACGGTCGAATTTTGAGCAAAAAATAAGAGCCGCAGACCTATACGGTTGGTCTGCGGCTCCTTTCACCATTGCCTCTCGCGAGCAGAGGGTGGGTGTAAACCTAATCGAGCGGTTATGCTTTTGTGACGAGATCGAGCGCGATGCGCCGGAGTGCGTCGTCGTCCTTGTCGGACATAACCTGCATGATCTTTTTGTCCATTTGTTCGCGGACCATCCGCTCGTAATCGCCTCGGGTAAGCTGGAGTGCCGGCTCTGGCTCGGGTTCCGCGAGTGCGCCGTGCTTCTTTGCGCCTTTGACAGCATCGACCATCTGCTTGAGGATACGGTCGGTACGCTCTTCTTCGATGGTGAAGATCATCGTCGCGGCCAGCATACAGAGCATCGAGAACTCGACGCCGAGGGCGAAGAGAACGAAGGATGGGCGCTCGGCGCTGATGAATTTCAGTCCGCGAACACCGACGACGAAGATAAGGAATGCCGCGCCGCCATAAGCCATGCCGGTCACCGTATTGGAGTATTCCTCGGTGAAGTGGAATCGCATGTAAGTGCTCATGCCACTGAACCAGGAACCCTTGCCAGTCAGATAGGCCTGGGCTGCATTGACTGCGCTGATTTCCCCATGGACGCTATCGAGATTGATGTCATCGCGACGTGCGAGCAAGCGGGCGTTGTTTTCCGGATCGTTCCGGAGGATCGATTCGACTTCTTCAGCCGATGCGGAAAGCTGGAGCTGCAAACGCTTCTTCAGATCGACGACCGTGTGATAGACGCGGTCGCGGAAGAACGGCAAGCGAATAATGAATCCGACGACAACCGCAAAGGCAAAGCCAAAGAGCATGTCGAAGGCGAAGTCGGAGAGGACCGGATTGATGATAAACTGGTTCTCGCCAAACCAGACGTCGGCCATCAGCCCAAATGGATGCCACTCGACTTTATCGCCCAAGTTTTGGAGCGCCATGCAGAACAGGAGATGCACAGCGATGGCGCCAATGAGCGTTAGAAGCAGAAGCGGCA
>DASYAJ010000259.1:0-2548 GCA_036501405.1 Kapaibacterium sp. (SeqCode) | reverse complement strand
CGGCGTTTTTTCCGAATGAAAGGGACAGAGACCGATGAAATTCCTTCCCCGCTTTTTCAGCCGGACATGCTCCGTGACGAGATCGACGATATTCGTCGCTTCGCGGATGCGGTCGAGTTGATCGGAGGAAACTTTCATCCGCTATCCGAAGCGCGAAATCGAGACTTTAGTTTAGAGAATCGCGAAGTCGCGAAAATCCATTACTTATTCTGCGAGGAATCTACTGGAACATGGCTCGTCGTATCCATCGGCGGAGCAATGCAAGTGGCCGGAACTTTATCGTCCGGACCGAAGACCGTCACCATTACTTCATCGCCTTTAAGTTCCGCGTGATAATATTGAAGCGGCACCGTGGCCGGACCGACCAGCACATGTCCGTACACATCGAATTTCGAACCATGGCACGGGCAATACAAATTCTTCTCGTCGGGATTGTAACTCACCTCGCACGCACGGTGGGTGCATTTAATGTCCACGCCAACAAACTGGTCCTTCGCAACATGCACCACAAGAATATCGCGGCTGAGATCGTCATACTCCAAATGATAGGTTCCCCCGACATTTGCAAGTTCCGGATTGTCCTGGAGATTGATGGGAACTTCGGTCACATCTTTGGCGTGGAGCGGTTTCGCGGCAAGCTTTGCATCCAGAATCTCTCCGAGCGTACCGGCCACGGCCGCGCCGCCGAGCGTCACGCCCAGGGTTTCGATGAATGTTCTACGGTTCATAATAGTAAGGGGTCTGCAAGAATGAGTCTATCAACGATAGGAATTGCGCTCACGTTTCGGAGCTCCGATTCAAAAAACATTTTTTTAATAAAAAGTACGGTTGAGATGCTTTCGGTGCCTTGGTGATCTTTTTCGTGGTTGTTCTGAGAAGGTAAAATAGTGAAGGGAATAATTCTGGCTTATTTGTGGAAGGAATTCGGGACTGGCCTTGTTTAAGGAAGTCATGCCAGAAACGTCAGCCGAAAATTGCGTCTTTTGCCAGATCGTCCGCGGTGAAAATCCGCACGAGATTGTCTATGAAGATTCCGAGTTCCTCGGCTTCCTCGACCGCTATCCTTTGAACGCAGGCCACACCCAGCTTATTCCGAAGCAGCATTATCGCTGGGTCTGGGACATGGAAAAGCCCGATCTCGGTTTTTTTCTGATGAAGGCGCAGCGGATTGTTCGCGCGCTCGAACGGACCTTCGAAACAGAGTGGGTTATCGCCGATACAGGTGGTATCGGCGTTCCGCACGCGCACCTGCATCTGGTTCCGCGCTTCGAAGACGATGGGCACGGCGAACTTCTGGACCCGAACATCCTGCGCGAAATTCCCGAAACGGAAATGGCAGAAATCGCGCAAAAAATCAGGAATCAAATTGAACTTATTCCGGGCTAATACTCAGCGGAATCAAGGGGGTAGAAATTTTTCTCTGGATATTCCCGCAAAAACGGGAATCCATTTGCCGGTTAACTTGCTAATATTCTTGTTCTTAATCGCTGAATTCCGAGTTTAACCATTCAGCACTTTAAAACTCGGCGCTCAGCACTTCATTCTGTAGCCTTGCTCATCAGCCAAACTCCTCTTCGCATCTCTCTCGCCGGTGGCGGGACCGACCTGCGCGCTTACTACAAAGATTCCGACGGGTTCGTCGTTTCGACCGCCATCGATAAGTACGTCTATGTACTCATCAAAGAGCGGTTCGATTCGAAAATTTATTTGAATTATGCCGCGCGTAAGGAAATCGTCGATGATATTTCCGAAATCCAGCACGAACTTGTCCGCGAGTCCGGCATCATGGCCGGTCTTCGCAATGGCTTCGAGCTTGCGACCTTCGCCGATATTCCTTCGGAAGGTTCCGGCCTCGGTTCTTCGAGCAGCCTGACGGTCGGTTTGCTGAACGCGATGCATACCTTTATGGGAAGGCAAGTGCGGCACGACCAACTCGCGGAAGAAGCCTGCAATATCGAAATCGAAATTCTAAAAAAACCGATCGGCAAGCAGGACCAATATATCGCTGCGCATGGCGGCCTTTCTGCAATCACGTTCCACGGGACCGAACGGGTTACCACCGAACGGCTGAACCTAACCGAACGCGAGCGGCACGATCTCGGTCAGCGCGTCATGCTTTTTTTCACGAACGTCACGCGGCAGGCTTCGAATATCCTACGCGAGCAGCGCGAAAAAACATCGGACAACCGCGCGACGCTGCAAGCGATCCACGCGCTCGGCAAGAAAATCGAAGCGGCAATTCGTGCGAGAAAATTCGATGAGATTGGCGAAGTGCTCGACGAAAATTGGGAACTCAAAAAGAAACTCGCTTCCGGCATTACCACCTCCCGCATCGACGATATGTACACGCGTGCAAAAGCAGCCGGCGCGATGGGAGGGAAAGTAGCCGGCGCCGGTGGCGGAGGGTTCCTTCTGCTCTATGTCATGCCGCAATATCAGGCGAAGGTCCGGGAAGCATTATCCGAATATCGCCAAATGCCCGTCATGCTCGATAATTTTGGCGCGACGATTATTTTCAATCAGCGGCGCTATCGGTGGTGAAGGATGC
>DASYAJ010000258.1:0-2544 GCA_036501405.1 Kapaibacterium sp. (SeqCode) | reverse complement strand
CAAGCTCATCCATTATTACCCTTTCTTCCGGCATTGGTATTCTTATTGTTCAACTGAACTCGAAATTCATTTTCGAACTCCACTTTTTTCGAATTTTCTTTTTCGATTTTTTCATTCGAACTGGTATGTACACTTACTTTTTTCGCACCGCTATCCTTTCCGCATTCCTGATGGTTGGTCTTGCGCTTTCCAGCAAAGCGCAAAGCACCCATTCCGCACAGAACTCTCAACTTTCGGCGCCTTCACGGCCGCTTTCCGCGCCGCTATCAGCGACTGCATCCGCGGCACCGGAACCCATGCCGATGCCCATGATGGACTACCCGACTTCCACCCAAACCGCGACCGGGCATATGTACCTCGGCGCGGATCTCGGCATTACCTATAGCTGGTACTGGGGCGCGAATAATTTTTTCTGGCCAACAACTGTCTATGCTATCAACCCAGCCGAAAACATCTCGACAAATATCGCTTTCAATAATTTAGGAGGGGGAATCGGCGGCATATTCGGAATCAAAGGGGGCCTACCGTTGAGTCACTCGATCGATCTCGAAGGGAAGCTCCGATATGTTTCCAATTACACTTCTGCTTCGGGATCTCAGCAGCTTCCGATTAATTCTACACCCACGGGTACCACAGTCGTAACCGCAACAAACAACTATTCCCTGTTATTGAGCAATCTCGATCTTGCGGCACTCCTGCATTTCGCTTTGACTGATTCATGGTATCTCGCCGGTGGACTTAGCCTTTCCGGACTTCTTGAAAGCAATTTTACTGCTACGCAAACGCTTCCACCGAACAATACTTATCGGACGGATGCTAATCTGACCCCGGTCCCTTCTGTAACGCAGATCACTATACCCAGCGGTTCTCAACCATGGTTCAGTGGATCGCGGTTCGACCTGCAAGTGGGCGCCGGAACGATTCTGCCTTCGATTTCGAATTCCTTCGCGCTCGATGCAGAACTGCTGGTCAGTATTCCACTCACCTCTTGGATCGCTTCCGATCAGCAGCCAACCTTCCAACAATTTGCGAATTCTATGACAGGTCGTAACGCAGTGCTCGGTATCAATTCCACTGTGCTCCAACCGACATTCCCCAATTTGTGGTATGCCTCGCTCACCATCGGAGTTCGAATCCCGATGGGGAACGAACCGGGCGTCGCGACCTCCGAAACCACGATTCCGTCCTCCTCCGACGTGACGCTCGCGGGAACCGTCACCGATATAAAGACTGGCGCGCCCATCGAAGCAAACATCACCGTTGTCGATCTCTCGAATAACGAAGTCGTAACGACAACAGAGACCGACCGCGAAGGCCGCTACAGCGTTCGGGTTCCCGCACCTGGGAAATATTCCGTCACGGCGGACGCGACCGATTATCTTTTCGGCACGGCTTATTTCCAAGCCGATAATCAAGGGCGGCTCACAGCGAACCATCCCGATATCAAGCTCAGCCCCGCTTCGGGCGGACGCACACGGCTGCTGGTGTTCTTCGATTTTAACAGTGCCGATTTGAAGACTTCATCCTATCCGGAACTTAATCGTGCCGTGCGCTTGATGAAAGCGGTTCCCACGATGCGCGTGGAGATTGCGGGATATACCGATAATGTCGGTACCACCGATTACAATCTCGATCTTTCGAAGCGCCGCGCCAATGCCGTCCGCGATTATCTTATTCACAACGGCGTCGATGCGAGCCGAGTCAGCGCTGCCGGCTACGGACCCGATTCGCCTGTCGGCGATAATACAACCGACGAAGGCCGCGCCGAAAACCGCCGCGTGGAGTTCGTGGTGCTGAGCCGGTAATAACCGCGCGGAGCAGACGTCTCGACTGCTTGTTGGACAGCCGTCTTCGGCTGTCCAACAATGGCGGAAATTACCGTTCGATCGAAGGCCCCATAGTGGTTACCATCGATTTCGCAGGTGAAATTGTAATCAGAGAATTGGAACTTAAAATGAAAAGAAATTATCGTTGAATCGACGGCCCCATCAGCGACACCATCGACTTGGCATCGTAGGCTTGTGGGTTATCCGCCGGACGCTGGCCGTGAAACATGCGCGTACTGATCGTTACCGTGTGCGCCGCAGTCGTTGTTGTCGTGGTGCTCCGATTCGTCGTCGTGACGGCTACCGGAACAACTCTACCCGTCTGCGGATCGACGGTGTGCTCGACATCGGTTTGCTTTTGGGCATTCTGGTTCGTCGTCGACGTGACGTTCGCAAGATCGTTATCGTTCATCACGACAAAATAATCGAAGCCCTGCTGCGAAGCAAGTTCCGCAGCGCGATAGAGCGCGTATTGGTTCACGGTCTGGTCGGGCGTCTGGTCATTGCCGCAGAAGGTAATTTGCCAGGTAGCGTTATCGAGCGGAACTTCGGAATAGCCTTGGTTCCCGGTCCAGAAGGAATGGTTTGCCGGAGCGTATTTCGTCGCGCCACAGGAGGCGAGCATGAGTGTTGCCGAAACAAGGAGCAGGGTTCGAAGCGATTTCATAACGGGGATACGATAAATGGTCCGCACAAAAATACTACATTTTTGGCCAAG
>DASYAJ010000257.1:0-4241 GCA_036501405.1 Kapaibacterium sp. (SeqCode) | reverse complement strand
CGACGGGTTCGCTCACGGCAGCGATCATTGCGCTTCATCTTTATCAAAACAGCGCCTGGTGGGCAAACGAACGATCGAAGTTCCACGTCATCGAAGATCCTTCGTATCAAGCCGATTTCGACAAGTTTGGTCATACCTTCGGCGCTTATTATAGTTCCTATTTTTTCGACCAAGCATACAACTGGGCTGGCTTGGACAGCATGCAGTCTGCGCTCTTCGGCGCGCTTTCGGGCGCGCTCTTCGAGTATTATGTTGAACTTGAAGATGGTTTTGCTTCCGGCTGGGGCTTTTCGCGTGGCGATGCGAAGAGCGATATTCTCGGTTCGTCGTTTTATCTCTTGAATCAACGTGTCCCTTTTCTTCGGAACTTTCGCTACAAATGGTTCTACACGCCGACGAATAAGCTAACCAAGGACCAGCCCGATATTCCAGGACAGACCGTGAATGCCATCGAAGATTATGGCGGGCAGACCTACTATCTCAGCGCGAACATTCACAATATGCTTCCCACGGATTGGCAGGCGTACTGGCCGAAGTGGTTGAACATCGCGCTGGGCGTGAGTGGCTACAATATCAATACGATCGACACATTACCGGGGCACGCCTATGACGATGAACGGCAGAAAGCATGGTATATTGCGCTCGATTACGATGTCGACCGGATGATTCCGCCTTCCAGTTCCGGGATTGTGAACTTTATTTTGCACGCATTCGGCTATTGGCATTTTCCGGCTCCGGCCTGGAGATTTTATCCAAACCCAAAATTCTTCTGGCTTTTCCCAATCTCGATTTCCTTCGATCACGGATTCTCGGTCGGCGCCGATCCTTCGCTGGGAGGAACGAATTAGAGGAGCTTACGGCGATATTTATCGCGCTCGCACGGCGGTTTGGGAAACAGCTTGCGAAACACTATCTCCATTCGTTCCATTGATGACGACGCGATAGAGATACGTTCCATTCGCTACTTCGTTCCCACGCTCGTCGCGGCCATCCCATTCGACGGCGTTGAACCCTGCGTGGAGCGTGGTGGGCGTCAGCGTTCGAATTTTTCGGCCCGCGATTGTATAGACGACAATCTTCAAATTTGCTGGAGCGTCGGACTTCAGGACAAAGGTGAAATCGGTCGATTCCTTAAATGGGTTCGGATAGTTCATCACTTCTTCGAGTCCATTGACATCGCTAACCTGAAAACATTGTTCGACCGTATCGGTATTCCCGCTGGCATCGCGAACGAATGCTTGCATATACCACTGTCCGGCAGCGAAGGGCGAGCTGGGAATGATTGTCATGAGCGCCTGGAGTGGCCCACTTGGGAATGATTTAAATTGAACGTTGAAGCCATTCGGGTTCGTGGCCGACACCGGAAAGACCAAGCTCGTATTACTCTCATCGACAAAATTCGCCGAAATGGAACTTGCAGAGGTGTCGCGCAAAGGATTATTACTCAGGAGCTGAATGTGGATGATGGAATTGGCGGAGACATAGCCGCAATCGGAGACATGCTGATCAATTTTATCGGTCGGATCGGCAAAGAGAACTTCGCCAGAAGGCGCCATCGTATCGCGCACGATAGAATAGGAACCATTAATTGTATTATTGAAGAGCAGTTGTTCGTTCACGCCTTCATTCGGGTTTACCGTTGCCGTCAGCGAGACAGCGCCGAGTTCGTTTTGCGTCGAAAGTGTATCCGAAAGCTCGATCGAGGAATGGCCTGGAATGACGGGAACGAAATGGGTGCTCGGCGTATCGATTTTGCCCTGCGATTGCCGCACGAGCAGGATGAGCACCGAATCGCCCGGCATACAGGTGAGTGTACTGGGCGAATAAGTGGCGATAATGGTTCCACCCGTATTTGTGATTTCCGGAGTGCAGGAAATGGAGTCCGACGCAAACGTCCACTCCGGCGCGGGATCGTATTGAATAGCGATGCCAGACACAGCCGGACTTTGCGTCGTGTTCGCGGTCCGCGTAAAGGCCATGTGAAGGGCCAGCTGATCGTAGGTGCGCGGATCGATATTCGAAAGAGGAAAAGCATTCCCGCTGGACGCGGGGAAGGTATCGACGACATCCACGCCGGAACCATCTCGCCGCGCGCCCAGCACCGTGAAGGCAATATCGTTACCCGCAGAGATCGGATCGCCCGACCACGTCAGCGAGCCATAATCTTTCGCCACCGCCGTGTACGGTGTTTCGGCAATGCCGGAAGTTCCCGAAGTAATAATCGTATCGAAGACATGTGCTCCACTCGAAGCCATAGGGGCAAATGCTTCTTTCGCCGTTCCCGGTGACGATCCTTTCGTTCCGATCAGCGCATAACTTCCATCGTAGGTCATCGGCACCATGCCTTGAATCGATCCCAGCGTTTGCATCTCGGGTTCGGTTTTTGGGAAGAAATACTGGGCGAAATCGACGGAGCCAACGGTGAGTACCATCACGCGGCGTCCCGTGGGAATGCCGGCAATTACCGAATCGAACGCGCGCGCCATCGTGGTTTCAAAAACGGAATCGCCGATTTGTGGATATTCCATCTCGAACTGATAATCGGTATCGATTTGGCTTCCATCCGGCGTCCAGATCAGAATGATAAAACCACTTCGAAAGGGAAGTCCATTATACGTCCCGCTATCCTGCCAGTAGGTTCTTCCATTGAGATCGACTTGTGCAAACGGCGTAGAGGATTGCCCGACTTCAGAATCAAGAAGGCCGAGCGAGATTGCTTCGAGTCGAAGTGTATCCTGTTGGAGGAGCGAAAGAAATCCACGGGAATTAATCCCAAGACCATTGATTGCCGTGGAAAATAATTGTTCCGGCGAGGTGTAACTAAATTCGGGACGCGATGCTATTGCGGTGCTGAACGTCGAGGGTTGCCAGATCGTCGTATCGCCATTGGTGCGAATAAGGCGCGTTCGCCACCAATAAACCGAAGAGGTGGGAACGGGGGAAGCAGGAAGTGGAAGATCGAAGGTCACGTAATAACCGGCCCCGACGTTCGTTTTTCGATCGAGAACAGGGCTTGAAAATGCTTCTGTTGTATCGAGTTGAATCTGGACTAGATCGTTCGCGTTGCTCGCGGGGGGCGTCAGGACGATGAAATGGACGGTCGGTCCAAGATCGCACATCGCACGGGAACCTTCGTAGGGATAAAACGGCGACGTCGATATGCCATTCACTCGAATTTGAATGCTTGCCGAGGAATCTCCAAGATACGATTCCGGAAACTGCCGGTTCGGATCGATGACGATGGAAATAGTATGCGTTCCGATCGATTGCTGCGTCAGCCCAAACGTTGCTGAAGCATAGGCGCTCGTGAGGATGCCCGGCAGTGTATCGAAGATTGTCGTTGGGAACCCATTGGGCGTTCGGTCGGTCAGTTCGATCACAACCGGTCTCGATGCCGCGTAGCCATAATTATGAATCAGCGCGCGAATCGTGAATGTGCTGTCGCTTACGATGAGATTCGTTTCGGGAACGGTGTCTGCCTGTGGATACGCGTGGATCTCATTCGAATAAACCGCAAGTTCGGGCTGTGGCCTCAATGCAAAGCCGGTCGCGCCATCGCCGAGCATCGAGTTTTGGAGCGTTTCGTTGTGCGTCGTCGTGGCTTCACCACCGGCCGCAATACCGATCTGCGAAATTTTTGCGGCGCTTAAAAGTTGGAGCTGATTAATGTTTTCCGGTCGTGTCGTATCGTGTGTGCTGTCGAAGGAGCGCATCAGTCCAATCCAGACGAGTGTGAAGGGATCGTCGTAGGTAATGTCGCCGAGTCCGGTTGTGCCGTATGCCTGGACCGAACCGGCATTGGGAACTTCAACGTAAGATTGATTAATCGTCGTCAGTGTTGGCTCGGCAAAGGCGCCCGTGTGGCAGGTCAGCGTCATGAGCAGAGGGTAAAGTCCTTTATTTTGCAGGATGCTGGGATCTGGGAACGCAATGTCCGTAGTGAATGTCGCGCCATGTCCATCGAAATACATGATCGATTGGCCTTCGTTCAAAAGGTTCTCGATGTCGCCGACATGCGTGGCATCGACTCCGCTCGAAAAATCGGTGCGATCCACGATCGTATCCTGCATATCGGTGGGCGGCTGTGCAAGCGGCTGCATGAAGTCGGTTCGGACTGTGTTGTCGAAGGCGTCATGTTCGGGAAGCGTCAGTCCGCCGGCGAGGAAAAGCGCGTGCTGATCCCACGCGGCGGGAATCGCATTTTCGTATTCCTGTAATTTGGAAAGATAAGCTTCGGCCTG
>DASYAJ010000256.1:0-4697 GCA_036501405.1 Kapaibacterium sp. (SeqCode) | reverse complement strand
GAGCTTTTTTTCATTCACTTTGACCCGAAACCCAGCCGCTTCGAGCACTTTTACGGCGGCTTTGGCCGTCTCGGTCCGAAAATAATTATTGAAGGTATCTGCCCAGAGAAAGACTTGGGGGGAGGATAAAGCGTGCGGGGTAGAGGATTCTTTTTCACGTTTCTCAAACCATGCCTGAAACGTTTCATTCGCAAATTTGGGAATGCTTCTTTTCGGATGAATTCCCGCGAGCTTTTTTGCGATGGAACTTGTCATCGGCGCATGCGTGAGGAAGTTGACCAGTGCCGGCATTTTCGATGCAATCCGAGCCGCTTTGTGAATCATTCCCATTGTATACGCCGTGCGAGGCCGTCGCTTTCCTTCGTAATAATGGGAAAGAAATTCCGCTTTGTACGTCGCCATGTCGACGCGAACCGGACATTCGGTCTTGCAACCCTTGCAAGCCAGGCAAAGATCGAGCGCCTCACGGACCTCATCGCTCTTCCAGCCTTCCGTAATTACATCGCCATGCAGCATTTCCCAAAGTAGATGCGTTCGACCGCGGGTGACATGCTCCTCATCTCGCGTGGCGCGATAGCTCGGACACATAACGCCTTCATGCTCACGGCGACAAACGCCAGCGCCGACGCACCGCTCCGTAGCGCGAGCAAAGCTGCCATGATCGTCCGGGAACTGGAAGATGGTCGGCAGTATTGGAGGATTGTAATCGGCGCCATAACGCAAATTCTGATCGATCTTGTATGGACGAATGAGTTTTCCGGGATTCATTTTCCAGTCGGGGTCCCAGATCGTCTTGAATTCCTCGAAAGCCTGCATTACGTTCGGGCCAAACATTTTGGGGAGTAATTCCCCGCGTGCCTGTCCATCGCCGTGCTCGCCGGAGAGCGAACCGCCATAGCTCAGAACAAGATCGGCCGCTTCATAGGTGAACTTCACCCATTTCTCAATCCCCTCCTTCGTTTTTGGATCCCAATCGAGCCGTGTATGAACGCATCCATCTCCGATATGTCCATAGACCGAACCGATGTAACTATATTTGTCCATCAATTTCCGGAAATCGCGCAGATAATTCCCAACTTTTTCCGGCGGTACGGCAGAATCCTCCCAGCCTTCCCAGTTATCTTTTTGGCCAGGAATGCGGGCCGTAGCGCCGAGACCCGAATCGCGCACCGTCCAAATGTCTTTCTGCTCGGTATCGCCAACATATAATCGAGAATCGGTCAGCTTCCCAAACTTTTGAAGTTCCTTCAGCGCTCGTTCCGCAACTTCTTTTGCTTCCTCTTTCGAATTGGCGCCGAATTCTGCGAGCAGCCAGCCTTCGCCTTTCGGCATGTGGTCCAGCTTATCTACGTGCAGGTGCTTCTTCCTCATATCGGCAATAAATTTCCGATCGAGTCCTTCCAGTCCGACAAGTCGAGGACCGGAACCTTCTTTGAGTGGTAAGATCGAAGAAACCGCATCGCCGGCATTGGCAATATCGTCATAGCCGGCGACAAGCAGCACGCGCTGCTCGGGATTCGGAATGAGATGGAGCGTTGCTTCCAAAATCGTGACACATGTCCCTTCCGAACCCACCAGCGACCGAGCTATATGGAACCCATTCTCGGGAAGTAATTGATCGATGGAGTAGCCTGAAACACGGCGAGGGATCTGCGGGAATGTACGCCGGATTTCATCGGCATAGTTTGCAGCAATCGATTGCAGCTTTTCTAAAATCGCGTGGGGGGCGGCATCCTTGCCCACAATCTCGCCTTTTCCGATTGTTAAGATGGTTCCATCGTACAGCAACACTTTCAGCGAGTGAACATTATCGACGGTTCTTCCTGCCATAATCGAATGGACACCGCAGGAATTGTTCCCAATCATGCCGCCGAGCGTACACCATTTGTGCGTGGCAGGATCCGGCCCAAACGTCAGGCCCTGCTGCTTTGCCTGATCGCGAAGATCGTCGAGAACGGTTCCTGGCTGGACACACGCAAGTTTCTTTTCAGGATCGATTTCGATTACGTGGTGCATGTACTTCGAAAAGTCCATCACCACTGCTTCGTTACAGCATTGGCCAGGGATGCTCGTCCCGCCTCCGCGACTGAGAATCGGCGCGCCAAATTCTCGCGCGGCGGCGACGGTCGCAATCACATCCTCTTCGCTTCTCGGCAAAACAACGCCAATGGGAACTTGACGGTAATTCGAAGCATCCGATGTATACAGCGCGCGTCCACCGGCATCGAACCGGACTTCACCCAGGAGGTGGCGTTTCAGTTTTGCTTCGAGTCCCGCGCGATCCAGTGTATTAGTTATTGACATTGAGTTCTTTTATCGTTCGTTGAAACGGCGTGAGCAGCTCCGCGCCCTTATCGGTGACGAGCACCATATCGCAGAGCCGCATTCCACCGAAGCTTTCAAAATAAATTCCAGGTTCGATGTTCATCACCATTCCTTCCTGAATAATATCCGACGAATCTTTCGCAAGCTTTGGAGCGGCCCTGTGATCGATGGCCGAATATCCGACGCCGTGCCCGCTCGAATGTTTGATTTGCTTCTCAAAACCATATTCGGCAAGCTTTTCTCTCACGATACGATCAATGCTGGCGGCGGATACTCCAGGTTTTATCGCGCCGATCGCGTGTTCACTTGCTTCAAATATCGCTTCATACATCTTAGAAATTCGTTCCGTCCGTTTACCGATAAAATAGGTCCGAGTAATATCGGTCCAGAATCCATCGGCATGAGAGTTCCCATGGATGAGAATCGTTTCTCCGGCATTCACGGTCTTACTGGAACTCATTGCGAACGCCCCAAACGCATTGCCTGCACGAGCGCCGGACATACACGACGCAATTCCCCAGGCTCGAATAATAGCGGGATAATTTTGTGCCAGCGTCGAAAGCGGCGATTCAAAATGCTGCGCCAGTTCCCGTTCCGACCTTCCGTCTTCAAGCTTTGCCCGACCAGCTTCAAATGCTCCTTGGGCAATTGCCGCCGACGTTCGAACGCGTTCCTGTTCGAAGGGGGTAAGGATCGCACGTTCGTCATTCAGCAGACGCTCTGCATGACTATATTCGGCATTTGGAACGATTCCCTGAAGCAGGTCGAAAAGCGCCGAACCGTATAACGTCATCGCAACATAAGATGCCTCTTGCGAAATGGGTCCGAATTCAATGCCGATTTTTCGAAAGTTCCTCGATGAAAGTACCTGCACCAGCGGTTTTCGAACATCTTCAAGTGTAGAACGGTCCGCGCGGAAGGGAACTATTTCATCCGCGTTCGATGCGCGAATGTAATCGCATTCGTCTTCCGGAACAATCAAAGTCGTGCGGCCATCCCGATCGGTCAATGCAATGGAGTTCCCGATAATGGGCCAATAGCCTGTCAGCAGAAGAACGTTTTTCGGCCAAGCGCAGAGAACGGCATCGAGTCCTCCCGCTTGAATCGATTCGCGAATTCGTTGTGCTCGGTCAGGGTCGGATTTCACATGCTCGCATCATACAAAAAGCGCGCCTGTTCCGGGAACAGCTACTCTCGGGATCGAAAAAGAAAATATCCGGCAAGGAATGCAACGCCCGCTCCTATTAGGAGCCGCGTTCGGTTCAAGTTCATCCAGAGTTGAATGCTATTCGGTAGTGCTTCCCCATCGAAGCGGCCATGCGCTCCGAAATCTTGTTCTGCATCGACGGGCTCGTAAAGATTAGCGCGATAGCCTTCTGGTAACGGTTCCGAACTCACGCTTCCGTTCCATGCGGCGTCAGCAAGGTAATGGTCCATCGCGCCACTGAGCACTTTTTCGCCAACAATCGACTCGACGGACGGCACTCCAATCGTGATCTTTTTCCTGTTATGCTTCGCCGCCCAGACAATCGCTCGAGCAGGAACTTCTGGTTGATAGATCTTTCCTACCGGTTGGCCTTTTTTGCCGAGCAAATCTTTCGTCCAATCGAACTGTGGCGTATTGACGCCCGGTAATGCAACGGTCGAAATTCGGACACGGCTGTTCTTATGGAGTAGTTCGGTGCGGACCGATTCTGTAAATCCTTCGATCGCGTGCTTCGCACCACAATAGGCCGATTGCAATGGAATGGAACGAAAGGCGAGCGCGCTCGAAACCTGCACGATTGCCCCACGGTCGCGAACGAGCATCCGGCGGATTGCTGCTTTCGTTCCATAGACCGTTCCCAAATATGTTACCTCGGTAACACGCTTAAAATCTTCGAGTGTCATCGCCGAAAATGGCCCATAGACACTCGCCATTGCATTGTTGACCCAGACATCGATCTCGCCCATTTCACGCTCGATCCGTTCGGCAGCGTCTTCAACCGCTTCAGAATCGCTCACGTCACATTCGATCGCCAGGGCCTTACCGCCAAGTTCTTCCACGTCCCGTTTTGCGGCATCGAGCCCGGCGCGGCCTCGTGCCAACAGCGCGATTTTACATCCTGACTTTGCAAATTCTTTCGCCGTTGCGCGACCAACGCCTGCGGAAGCCCCTGTTATTACGATCACATCCATGCTCGATTGCTCTGGCAATATATGTGCCTTACACGTGATACTCGGAATAGTCCAGTTGAAAATGTAATCCGTCGAAGGCAAGCCGGACATGTTCCGGTAATGTTCGTTCCACCGTTTCGTGCATCACTTCGTGATTGATGTGCGTCAGATACGTCATCTTTGCCTCGATTTTTCCTGCCATCTGCACTGCTTCG
>DASYAJ010000255.1:0-6093 GCA_036501405.1 Kapaibacterium sp. (SeqCode) | reverse complement strand
AGTGTCCTTCCGAACTAAGCGTCCGCAACGCACGCAATACGTATGGCCCACGCGCGCGAAAAGAAGCCGGAGATAATCGTAGATCTCTGTTGTGGTCCCAACGGTCGAGCGCGGGTTCTTCGTCGTCGTTTTTTGCTCGATGGCGACCGCCGGGCTGATCCCCGTAATCGAATCGACCTCCGGCTTCGACATCCGTTCCAAAAACTGCCGCGCATAAACCGAAAGGCTTTCGACATATCGCCGCTGGCCCTCCGCATAGAGCGTGTCGAAGGCCAGCGAAGATTTCCCCGATCCGCTCACACCGGTAAAGACGTGGAGCTTGTTGCGTTCGAGATCCAGGGAGATGTTTTTCAGGTTGTGCAACCGCGCGCCTCGAATGGAAATAGGCCGTTTGGACGATGGAAGTCCATTTTTTGGCAAAGCACTCCCGTTAATGCCTTTCTCCACCGCATTAGCGATGGGCGCACTTGTCTTTGATTTGGTCCCTGTTTTTTTTGCAGCTCTTGGCACGGAGAATTCGCGAAACTATGGGAGGCAGACATTGCCTCGAACCTGCTATAATCGTTTTTTTGCTCGAAGAATTCGAAAAAGAAAATTCATTCCGAATATTGTGGACATTTTTGGCATTGCTGCTGTTTATCGTGCCTCGAACAGAATAATTTAGCCATCACAGAACATACGTCATATTTTTTCAATGAATAAAAAAGCAAAAGTCGTCCAAAAAAAACATAAGAAAGCCGTGGAACGAGTCAAGCGTAAAAAGCGCGAAGCCATCGGCGCGAAAAAGCGCACCCGTACGAAAAAAGCCGAGGCTTGATGTCCTATGGCGCGGCGTGATCTGAGCGCCCTGCTCTTGCAGCCGGAACCCATTCTCATGGGCGTTCTCAACGTCACGCCCGATAGCTTCAGCGACGGTGGCGATTACGTTTCCATCGATAATGCGGTCGAACACGCTCTTCAAATGGCTGCCGATGGAGCACAGATGATCGACATCGGTGGCGAATCGACCCGCCCATCGGGAAGCACGTATGGCAAAGGCGGGCAGCAGGTTCCGCTCGAAGAAGAACTGCGGCGTATCGTGCCGGTCCTTGGTGAAATCCGTTCCAGAGTTCCCGATGTCTTGATTTCGATCGATACGCAAAAATCGTACATTGCGAACGCAGCCATTCAGAATGGCGCCGATCTCATTAACGATGTCAGCGCCGGAACGAGCAGTGCTGAAATGTTTTCCGTTGCGGCTCGGCATCATGTTCCCATCGTGCTCATGCATGGTCACGGGCCGTATTTCTCGAAAGCCAAAATAGAAGATTATGATTACGAGGATGTAATCCAGGATGTGATGACCTATCTCGCGGAGCGTATTGCCGTTGCGCGAGAAGCGGGGGTTAAAACCATTCTTGCCGATGTCGGAATCGGTTTTGCTAAAGGCTACGACGATAATCTTCGGCTCTTAAAATATCACTCCGATTTTACTGCGCTGAATGTCCCGTTGGTCTTGGGCGTCTCTCGAAAAAGCTCGATTGGCAAAGCGATGGGCAATAGCCCGCCACCGAAAGAACGCTTGATCGGCAGCATTGCTGCTGCGTGCTACGGCTTCGAACATGGCGCGAGAATTATTCGAACGCACGATGTGAAAGAGACGAGGGAGGCACTGAATGTGATACGGGCAATCGCACATTCGTAATTTGAAGTTAGCAATTCGTCATTGACTATGAAAACCTACCGAAAAGAACTCTGGATGCACCTGGCCACCGAGCGGGGATTTGTCAATATTTCGGACGATGTGCAGCAAGCCATCGACGAGAGTGGCGTAAAGGAGGGAATCGTTCTCGTCAATCCGATGCATATCACTGCAAGCGTCTTCATCAACGACGATGAGCGCGGCTTGCACCGTGATTTCGACCGCTGGCTGGAACATCTCGCTCCGCACGAACCGATCTCGCAATACCAGCATAATAATACCGGCGAAGACAATGCCGATGCGCACCTGAAACGACAGATCATGGGCCGCGAAACCGTCGTTGCGATCACCAACGCCAAACTCGATTTTGGACCGTGGGAACAGATTTTCTACGGCGAGTTCGATGGCAAACGAAGAAAGCGAGTGCTGATTAAGATTATTGGGGAATGACAAGAGATTCCCCGTCCGCTTTAGAATCCCATAATCGCCAGTTCCCGCATGATGGCGGAGATTTCCGGATGCTTCATCAGCTCATCGTAGAGCCAGCTCGATTCGGTCTTGGTTTTGGCGAGATGTTTTTCCACTTCGGCTTTGTCTCGCTTGAGTGCGGCATCGCGAATGCCGATGACGCGCTCTTCTTCTTTAGTGAACCGTGCGCCTAAACGCTGTTCGAGGGAACCGAACGCACCGGCCACGCGCGATGCATGTTCGCGGTCCTGTTCCGATTGATTCCGGTCCGGATCGTGCTCCGGTTCCATAAATACTTCTTTATCGCCCATAATGTCCTCCGATTATCAGAACACATTGTGAAGCACTTGGGAGCCACACCCGAGCAAAAAATGTTTTTTTTCTAAATATTATTATTCAATCTCTATTCGAATGGATGCACTGAACCACTTATTTGCGAATAACAAGGCCTGGTCGGATGCCATGCGCGCCGGAAACACCCAGTTTTTCGAGAAACTCGCCGAGCAGCAATCGCCGGCGTATCTTTGGATTGGCTGCTCCGATAGCCGGGTTCCGGCCAACGAAATCGTCGGGTTGCTGCCGGGCGAGATGTTCGTGCATCGGAATGTCTCGAATTTGGTCATTCATACCGATATGAATTGCCTTTCGGTCGTGCAATTCGCGGTCGATGTCCTGAAGGTAAAGCATATTATTGTTTGCGGCCATTACGGCTGCGGTGGAGTGAAAGCCGCCGTCGAGAATAAACCGCATGGCCTCATCGATAACTGGCTGCGGCACATCGGCGATATTGCTCAGAAGCATGAATCGGAACTTTCTACGCTCGAAATCACCGAAAAAATCGACCGTCTTTGCGAACTCAATGTCGTCGAACAGGTGAGAAATGTCGCAAACACCACCATCGTCCGCGAAGCCTGGCAGCGCGGACAGATGCTCGCGATCCATGGATGGATCTATTCCATTAAAGATGGAATTCTCCGAGATATCAATGTGAGTCTGGAAAAATTGTAATCTCAAAAATAAACGAGCTTCGCACCACTGCGAAGCTCGTTCATTCTTAATCCTAATTCGTTCTAATCCATGAAAAACATTTGCTCGAGACAAGCACCTCTTAATTGAGGAGTGCTTGCAGCCGATAGAAGGCGTCCTTTGCGAGCGCATAATTCGGTTCGAGATCGAGGGAAGATTTGTACTGCCCTAACGCTTCGAACCACAGTCCGCGCCGTTCCAGAATCCTGCCATAATTGTAATGCGGAAAATGCGGCGTCGCATATCGCTTGGCGTTCATCGCAAGTTCGAGATACGGGATTGCGTCATCGAGTTCCCCCTGCTGAATAAGGTACGCACCGATATCGTTGTACGGATTGCCAAAATCCGGATCGAGCTCGATCGCATTTCGGCACTCGGCAATCGCCGAATCGTAATCGCCTAAAAAGCTGAACGCCCATCCGAGGAATGTGTGTGCCTCGGCCGTCGGTAATACCTCGATTGATTTTTTATAATTTTCGATTGCTTCGTTCAGATGACCCGACATCTGAAGCCGATAAGCGCGCTGCAAGAATTCCTGCGCCCGCTCCTTGAGCGTCGTGTCGTCGCCATCGTCAAAATTGTTCTGTTTCATATTGTACCCCCTTAGAGTATTCGCTGATAAGATTCGTTAGTTTCATCGCCTTTCTCATTAACCCGTTATCGAACCCTTTCGCTGTCCTTCTTTTTCTTGAATTGCCTTTCGGATTATGAATAGAGCATTTTCAATGCCATACAAAATTACCCGCTTTTTTTTAATTTTTGCGGCCTTTTTGTGTTAAGTTCGGCCCTCACTATCAGAAGCATTCTTCAGCTTTCCGATGAGGATGCTGACTGAATGTCAGCTTCCTTCTACTATAGAGACACGCGAACATCGAAAAAGTAACAGCATCTCGAAACGAAGTTCGATTTCGGTGGCGAAATTTAATTACGGAACGGGAGCCAGAGGAACACGAAAAACTGTTCATCGGCTTTTCACATCTTATTTTTCACACCTATTTTTCTCCTCGATAACTTATTATGGCCCAGCAATTTTCTTTCGATGTCGTTTCCGAAGCCGATCAGCAGGAGGTCGATAACGCGATTAATCAGGCCCGCAAAGAAATCGAGCAACGCTACGATTTCAAAGGCTCCAACACGACGATCGAGTGGAACGCGAAAGAGCGGACGATCACGCTCCATACCGATGACGACATGAAGCTCCGTGCGCTCATCGAAACGCTGAACGGCAAAATGATTAAGCGCGGAGTCTCGCTGAAGTCACTCGATTACCAGAAAGTCGAGCAAGCATCCGGTTCGTCGCTCCGGCAGGTGGTGAAAATCAAGCATGGACTCGAATCCGAACAGGCGAAGCAGATTACGAAAATGGTAAAGGACTTGAAGATGAAGGTCCAGGCACAAATTCAGGGCGATGCCGTCCGCATCATCGGTAAAAGCAAGGATGATCTCCAGCAGGCTATCGCAACACTGAAATCGCAGAACTTCGATTTCCCTGTTCAGTTTACAAATTACCGGTAAACGTTGCCGCCCGCTCAGCCTGATCGACATGACGGTGCTCATGCACGGCGGTGATTCGAAAGGCGGAATAGATATTATAGCATACCTTTGCATGGAACGGCGATATAACTCGGCCCGCATTCAGCGGACGGCCATCCGATTCTTCAATAATGTGAACCATTCCCGCCTGCAATTCCCAAAATCTATTCAGCACATCCGAAACGCTTAGAGTGCTTTGAGAGGAAGAAGGAGCCGTCGTTTTGAATTTCGAAAATCTTCCTTTTGAAGAAAGACTCTTGACTAAGAACCATCCGAACAGATCGAGACGATACTTCCCATCGTGCTTCGGTTTCGATGCAATCCCTTTCATTGCTACACCAACATGCTCGATCATCTTCTCGCTCGTCCAGTTCAAATGCCAGATGCATTCGATGGCCGACCAGGATTCCGCGCTCGGCTTTCGCTGCCACTGTACATCGGAATACGCGCGCTGCATCTTCGCAACGCGATCCGTGGCCGATTGGAATTCGGAGATGAGATTAGAGAGTTGCGGAGAGGTTTCCATGAATGGAACCCTTAACCGCGCTCGTCAGTAATCTGTGCCTTAGAATAATTAGCTACCTTCCAAATAGCTCCCTTACCAACGCTCGAAGTTCTGAGGTCTCAATAGTGTCGAATTCGGATTTGTCGTAAATCGTCAAGAGATGAATGACTTCTTCTTCGTCGATCACAAAAGTTACAACTCTTCCGCCGCCGCTTTTGCCTTTTCCTTGCTTTTGATCGCAAGCCGGATTTTGAAAATCCCCGCCCCGAGATCGGTTCCAAAATGGGGGTTCGCTTTTAGCTCCTTCGATAGTTCCCGTAACTCCGACGGTAAGGAGCGAAACTTCTTCGCGAGCCGTTTCGCCTCGCGCTGGAACCGTTCCGTTGGCTCGATTCTATAGCTCACGCAGAAATTCGTCGAGCGTCTTGGACTTCACGTTATTCCGGCGTTTCAGCTCCACTTCCTTGAGGGCCGCCGTGAGATCCGTCTTGATCTTCGACCGCTGGCGGAGCTGTTCCACCGAACGGACCAGCCGCTTCCACTCCTCGACCGGCACCTGCACCGCCCGAACGTTCCCCTTCGCATCGTTCACATATTCGACCGATAATCTCATAATTACCTCAACCACCAGCCCGAAAACATCGTGCCGCCAGCGCAAGACGAGGGGGGCAAGATGCGATTTGCTATTGTGGCCATTGAGAGCGCGGTTTAAGTATCGTTATCAGCGAATTTTGGAACTCAGCATAGTATTGAGCATATTAGTAACTATTACTTACAATGAACCGGTTAAACAAACTTCGCGCATTTCTAAAGCCAGCTAAGTCGGAACCGACCGAAGAGGGCAAGAAATGGATGTTAGGATATGAAGCATATAAAAAAG
>DASYAJ010000254.1:0-6490 GCA_036501405.1 Kapaibacterium sp. (SeqCode) | reverse complement strand
ATAGCTTGCGCAGAGCTTCAGTGCAAATATACAACATTCTTTTTTGGATTGCTTGAAAAGCGGATTACAAGTATGAAGCAAAATTCATAATTTAATGGAACGGGATTTGAGAAAAGGTGCTCACAGTCATGAACAAACAGGCGCGCTTCATGAAAACACATCCAACACACACTATATAATTTTTTTATTTGGCATCGTCTCTATTCCACACACACTTTACTGATATTAATATGGCGAAAATACGCAAAATTCGATCATTCAAAAAAATGCGCGCTCGAGAAAAGCGTTTTTATTTCCTGCCGAATGGCGCGGCCCACCCCGTGGAGACCGGTACGAAACGGGCGTCCCTGTGTGAAAGCTCCGGCAATGGCGTAGAGCGATCGGATGGAGAAATGGGGTTCGCGGGAAATGGCGAAGATCGGTTCCCACTCTTCCGGCTCGAATTTGGTCTTGAAGAATTCGAGTCCTTCAAAATTATAGAAGCGTTTTCCATGCGCGCGCGCGAGCCAGAGCAGGCTTCGGATGAAGAGCGGGGCTTCGGGAAGTGGAACGGTTCCGTTACGCGTGAGTGGCGAAAGTCCGAGCGTCATGTAGTCGAATCGTTCCTCAGCGAAGACTTCTGCTGCGCGCTGCAGCATGGTTTCGACGGTTCCGTTTGGGGCGTTTGGTCCGCGTACAAATTGCTCGATAAGCCAGCCGTTTCGCAGTGGAATCGGCGAAGCGTTCAGGAACCCGACGGCTTTTCCGTTGAGCATAGCAACGAAGATGCGTCGATCTTCGAGGTTGGAGAGCGTTTCGGGTTCCACAAGGAAGTGGAGGCTGGGAAGTCCGCGCGTGGCAAGCCAGTGGTGGAGCAGCGCTTCGAGTTCGTTGTTGCGATGCGCTTTTTCCGCACTCCATTCCTGAACAATAATTCCTTTATGGAATGCTCGGTTCAATTGCGCGCGGAGCGATGCTTTCGTGCTCATGGTTACGACGAGAGCTTTCGGGTTCCAGACGGGCTGCGCTCCTAATTGGATAATAGAATAGCCCTTTCGTGCAGCGATGACGCTTTCGAGTTGCGCCTCGCTGGCGAAATAGCAGACACGAAGCCGGTGAGAGAAGGAGTCGGCTTCAAATTCATCGACCGCTTCGGTCAGTTTTTCGAGCGGTGCGACGGGCGATCCGGCCACGACACGCGTTCCTGCGAATGGAACATAGGCGGCCGTGGAATCGCCGGATGTGCCGATCCAGTAGTCGAATCCGGGATTGAGAAGCTGGTAGCAGGTGCTGTTCCAGCCAAATCGGAGAATGAGTTCGCGGACGTTTGTGTCTTTTATATTGGACTCCACTTTTCAAAATGAACGCGGTGAAACTGAACGCGGTGATAAATCCTTCTATTCACTGTTATAGTACCTGTCATAACCTTATCCTTCCGAATGAATTCTCGATATCGCCTTTTAATTGTTCTTTTTACGCTTTTTGCAACGGTATTTTCGTGCCGATTCACCCAAGCGCAAACGCAGAGTGAAGAAAACGAAACACTGAAGAAGCCGGTTGCTTTGCCGCCTTCGGTCGGACTTTACCAGGGCCTTGATTCGATTCCGGAAATGATCCGGCAATCGGCTCCTTTTGCGAGGACTTTGAATGAGATGGTCCGTCGTGCTGGAACATCCGGTACGTGGGACGAAGAAGCGCGTGTTCAAGCGTTCGAGCAATCCCGCGAAGACCTTGCCCGAAGCGCGGCGCCGGCAGAAAAAGGTGCGAATGGTGGCAATGGCATCCAGCCGCTTTCGAATGCCTGGACGAATATCGGGCTTACCAGCGGAACGAATGTCTATGGCGGCGGCTGCACAACCGCCATCGCGATCGATCCGACGAATACGACCACGATGTACGTCGGTGGTACAAGCGGCGGAGTTTGGAAATCGACAAATTCGGGCGCAAACTGGGTTTCGCTGACCGATACGTGGATTCCGAATCAGTCTGTCGCTTCGATTGCGATCGATCCGAAAAATCATAATACGATTTATGTCGGCACGGGAAATGGTTACGCGAGTATCGACGAGCTGGTCGGCACGGGCCTCTGGAAATCGAGCGATGGCGGCGGGTCGTGGGCCAGGATCGGTTCTCCGACCTTGAGTGGCACCATCGTGAAAGTAATGGTCGATCCGGTAAACAGCAATGTGATCTTCGCTTGTCCTTATACCTCCAATCGTGGAGTTTATCGTTCCACTGATTCCGGTTCCACGTGGACAAAAGTTTATACGGCGGGACAACCGGTCTGGGATATGGTTGCGGGGACGAAGGTCGGAAATGTTCCGATTCTCTATTTTGTCGAAGGCAATAATATCGGATCGACCGCTTCGGAATGTGGAGTATATAAATCGGGCAACGATGGCGCCACATGGTCGAAAATTATCGGCAACCTTCCGGCGGGTGATAGCATCGGACGCAGTTCGCTTGCGGCTTCTGTGGCACATCCGGAGCGGGTGTTCGTGCTGATAACGGACACGATCGGCAATATCATCGGCACCCACCGGGCCCTGTTCCGTACCACGGATAACGGTGTGAGCTGGAACGCGGTAACCATTCCAGCCACAGTCTTCGAACCGACGTTGCAGCAAGCCCCGCAAGGATGGTACGATTGCACGCTCGCGGTAAGTCCCTCCTCGGCTTCCGGCGCAGATACGATGTTTATCGCGGGAATCGAGGCGTTCTATACTTATAATAGTGGGACCACATGGGTCGATTACAGTGATAACAATTGGGGTTGGCAGGGTTCCCATGTCGATCATCACTCCTTTGCGTTCAATCCAAAAAATTCTGCCATTGTCTATGATGGCTGCGACGGCGGTCTCTATTGGTCTCAAAACAAGGGATTTGCAAATCCGAATAATTTCACGACCTCGTGGTCTTATCGTTCCAACCAGATGACGACGAATCGCTTCTATCATCTCGGTCTCGATCCGAGCGATACGAAGACGACACTCGCAGGCGCGCAGGACCAGGGAACCTGGAAACTCGTCACTGGAACGGGCTCTGTGCAAATCGGCGGCGGCGATGGTCTCCAGCCGCTTTCCTATACTCCCGCATCGGTTTATTATTACGAATTACCGGCGGGTGATATCTACGATCAAAATAATAATTTCCTCTCCGGCCAATTTACCGATAATGGTTATTGGGACAGCCCATTCAAAATGGCGATGGAGCCGATCAATGGGGTGCAGCCTTATCGCATTCTTTATACTGGTCGGGAAATGTTATGGACCACGACAGACGGCGGCAGCAGTTGGAACGCTATTTCTCCCAGGTTTAACGATTATATTCATTCCATCGGTCTTGTCAAAGCGAATCCCAATTATCTTTATGTGGGAACGACTTCCGAAATCTCCTTTACAACCGACGCGGGAAACAATTGGACCTCTAAAAGTTCTGGCATGTCCGGAATCGTGACCTCGATCGTCACCACAAACAAAAACTTGAACTTCGCGCTCGCCAGCTTTTATACCTCGAACGGTCATCGGGTGATGAAGACCACTAACGGCGGTACGAACTGGGTCGATGTCTCTGGTGCTTCCGGCTTCGCTTTACCGAATGTCGGTGTCAATTGTGTCGCGCTCGATTCGACCGATCCGCTGCACATTTGGTATGCCGGGACCGATAATGGGATTTATTACACGCTCGATTCGGGCGCGCGCTGGTCGGTCGCCGGTGCCGGGATCGGGCTCGTCGCGTGTACCGATGTCGAAGTGCAGGCGAATAAATCGACGATACGCGTCGCAACATTCGGACGCGGTATCTGGGAAGCAAGTACGGGAACGCTTCCCGTCGAACTTGCTTCTTTTACGTATCAAAAACAGACAAGCGGCAGTGCGATCGGCACCGACCTGAATTGGATTACCGATAGTGAGGATGGCACGGCGTATTTCGAAATCGATCGAAGTCTTAACGGGGCCTCATTCGAACCGATCTCGCAAGTTGCCACAAAAGCTCCCGGAGGAAATTCTACGGTGCAGCTCCAATATAGCTTCTTCGATTCGCTGCACACCGCTGGAGAGTATCTCTATCAACTCAAAGAGGTCGATCTCGATGGCTCCGCCCATTATTCGAACACGGTGGAACTCAATTGGGGCGTGAACGGACTCATCGTATCGCAAAACTATCCGAATCCGTTTGTCATTGGAACTCCGAGTGTCGCCATCTCCTCCTCGTTCAATCAATTGGTGCAATCGAACACTGGCCCCACGCTCTCGCCGTGGCCGGTAACGCGGTTCCATTATGAATTGCCTGCCGCCGATGCCGTAACGCTAAAAATTTATAATTCAACGGGAGCGCTCGTGCGTACGCTGCTCGATAATGTCACCGAGCAACCGGGTGATCCCGATGCCTTCTGGGATGGCCGCGACGACCGAGGCGCAGTCGTCGCGGGTGGGACCTACTTTTACGTTATCGAAAGCGGCCATTATGGAACGGTCGTCAATAAGATGATCGTCATTTCGAATTAGTTAGAACTCCGCGCGTACTTCAGCAGTGTGAAGGTATCCGGCAGGATGCGCGGACGCGGCTTGGGAATGTCTTTCGTCGCTTCGGGCGTGGCGCCGAATTGTGCGGTCACCGTATAAACATCGTGTGTGATCGGGTCGATCGCCACGGTGCGCGCGCCTTTTTCGGTTTCCAAAGTCTGGACCACTTTGAATTTATCGCCATACTCTTCGGAAACAATAGTCATATTTCCTTCACCATTAGAACTAAATGCTAATTTAGCAAACGCATCGAACGTAATCGCATCGACGCCTTTGCCAATGGGCAGCACAGCGACGACCTTGCCATTGTCGGCATTCATCACGATCATTTTTTGATTCCCACAGCCGATGAAAAGCCGGTTCGTACCCCGGTCCATGGCTAAAGCAGATGGTTCCATTCCCGGCGCGACCTTCCAAACCGCGACAATCGTATTCGATTTCGTATCGACTTTTACGATCTGAGATTTATCTTCAAGGTTGACAAAAAAGTGACCCCTTTGGTCGCTTACGGCAAATTCGGGACGACCCGGAAGCGCAATCATCCCTTCGATCGCCCCCGTGGAAGCATCAAGGACAGAAATAGAATTGTCCGCTGCATTCATCGTAAAAATATGCTGGGAACTGGGGTCGTACACAATAGCGTCAGGATGGTTCCCAACCGGAATGCTTTTAATGCTATCGCGTGTGTGCAGATCGAATTCCAGCACGGAATTAGTTTTTCCGCATGAGATAAATCCGTGCTTCTGACGATCGGCAATAGCAACGCCATGCGGCCCATCGGTATTCAAAATGGGACGCATGAGCGAATCCCGATCCAGATTATAGGTCTCGACCTGCGTACCATGCGCAATATAGAGCACCCGATTTTCGGGATCCACCGAAAGGTAATCCCATCCGCCGGCTCCTCCAATCACTTGATGACCCACAAGCTTATAATGCCTCCCTTGTCCGTTCGAAACGGATATGCACGAAAAAAGAACGCCCACCACAATGCAGAATGATTTCATTTCAGTAAATTAAGTTTGACCTGTTCGATCGATATTCGATTTCTCGTTCCCATGCAACAAAAGATAGAGCGTGGGAAGTAAGAAGAACAACAGTAAACTGACCACGGAAAATCCACCAATCACACCAATGGCGAGTGGCTGCTGCATTTGAGCCCCTTGCCCATAGCCCACAGCAAGCGGTAAAAGCGCGAGCACGGCCGCGAGCGTCGTCATCAGGATCGGACGTGCCCGGCGGCGTATCGCTTCGATCAGCGCCTGTTCCATTCCCAAATGCGCGACTTCCGGAAGCGTTGCTTCATGCAAAATAAAGATGGCATTCTCGGCCGCAATCCCGATAATGAGAATCATTCCTACAATACTCGAAATATTCAGCGTCATTCCCGTAATCCAGAGCGCGAACATGACCCCGATGAGCGAGCAGAGTGTGACGAGCAGAATGGCGGCGGGCACGCTGAACTCCGAAAACTCGATCAGCAATACGAGCGAAACAAGCAACAACGCGGCAATACCGACCATCAGCAAATTCAGGAACGATTGCTGTTGCGTTTCATACACCCCTCCATATTCGATTTGAATATCCTTCGGAACGCGAATTTTAGCGACTGTTCGTTTAATATCGCTCATCGTGCTGCCAAGATCGCGGTCTTGAAGCCGCGCCGTGACGGAAATATAGGAGCGGAACCCTTCCCGGTCGAGTTCCGCCTGCCCGGTTGTTCGGGAAAGCGAGGCAACGGCTTTCAGCGGCACAAGCACTCCATTCGTTCCCGACAAAGTAATGTTTCCGATGGAGTCGAGGTCTGTTTTAAACGAACGGGGCAGCCGAACGCGAATCCCGATTAATTTTTGTGGCAGCTGCACGCTCGATTCGACCGTTCCCTCCATCATCGTTTCGAGTTGGTCCTGCACATCGCTTGTCGTAAGGCCATAATAGGAAGCTTTTCGTTGATCGACCGTGATTAAGAGTGAAGGTCCTGAAAT
>DASYAJ010000253.1:0-4312 GCA_036501405.1 Kapaibacterium sp. (SeqCode) | reverse complement strand
CACGATCGGCGGATTTAGCGTTTCGGCGAATGGCGGCGCGAATATGATTCCCGTGCTTAACGCGCAGGGCCTCATTCCGTCGAGCCTGCTTCCCGTAGGATCGGGCGGTTCCGGTGTCGCGAGCATCAATGGCATGACGGGTGACGTGGTGCTCAATGGTGGCGGGAACCTGAATGTCGGAACGAATGGCGATACCGTTACCCTGAGCTTCAACGGCTCGAATGGCACGTTCAATCTTCCCTTTTCGCAAGCATTGAATCTGAATTCGGGAACCGGATTCAACCTGACGAATAATCTCGGCGGCACCGTCGCATCATTTGCGAATTCGGGCGCGGGCAATGCGCTGAACCTGACGGCCTCTTCCGGTAATGCGCTCAGCGCGACCAGTGCCAGCTCTACGCCAGCAATCAATGTTTCGAATACGGCGGGAATGGCATTAACTGCTTCCTCCAGTACGACAAATGCCATCAGCGCTACAACGGGCGCAACCGGCAGCGCGGCGCTCCAACTCAAAACGACAGCGACCTCCGGCGCGCAGCAACTTCTGCAAGCCGTCAATGCGAATGGAACGACCGTCGCGAACTTGAGCAATACCGGCCTTCTTTTGAACGGCTCTGCTTCGGGTTCCGGCAATGCAGTGCTCACGCTCCAGAATGCAGCGTCGAGCACGCCTGGTAACTTAATTACCGCCGTCAATGCCAGCGATAGTTCCATTTTCAGCGTCGGGACGAATGGCTCGACCATGATCAATTCGAGCGCTTCAAATGCTGCACTGACCGTAAACTCCTCCGCAAATTCCGCAATCAGTGCAACCGGATCGGTGACGAATGGCGCGGGCAATGCCCTGCTTAAACTTCAGAACATGGCCAGCGACACGGCCGGCGCATTAATTTCCGCATTGAACGCGGCCGGAACGAAAGTGCTTTCTGTTGCCAGCAATGGCGCGACACAGGTCACCGCGACCGGCAGCACGGGGCTTACGGTTATGGATTCTGCAAATGGCGGTACAGCCGCACGGCTCGTCGGCGGACTTTCGCTCATCGGACCCGTCGGCTCTGGAACGCTGAATGCCGGAAACCTGACACAGACTATTTCCAATGCGTATGCAAAAGCGAATTCCGTAATTATTCTTACCGTTAACTCTGCACTTAGCGGACTGGTTTCGGGACTTCGCATTACAGGCCAAGGGAACGGTTCCTTTACGGTCGGTTTGCTCGCGCTCACGGGGCTGACCTCGGACCTCAGCTTCAATTACCTCATCATTAATCAATAAGAGGAACACGCATGAAACAATTCATCGCAATCCTTGCTGCGATCTGCGTGTGCATGGTTGCCACGCAAGCATCGGCGCAGGTCATGCTCCGCAGCGCGGTGGTTGCCTCCAGCGGCAGCATCGTAACCAACGGCACACAAGCCGCAGCGATCACAGTAGGTCAACCTGTCGTAGGAGTCGCATCCAATGGGCAGATGGTTGGACAATTCGGCTTCTGGACTTCCCCCGCAGTGGCACCGCTCCAGGGCGTTTCGGCCGGACCTGCCCTTGGCTTATCGATTAAGACCTGGCCAAATCCGGCCAGCGACGCAGCGACCGTCCGCGTCACCCTGGCTTCGGCAACAACATTGGAGCTGAGCCTCTATGACATCACGGGCAAGCAAGTGGAGCTGATTTCGAACGCGAACCATCCTTCGGGGACATTCGATCAATCGCTCGATCTCACTTCGGTTCCGAGCGGACGCTACATCGTCGTCGCGCGGATGCCTGGAGCCATGCTCGAAGAGCCGATTTCGATTGTACGCTAATATGGCAGTACCGTAAACAAGCGAAGGCGAACGACAAACGAAAAGAAGCGCCGGTAGAGTGGGTTCCGGCGCTTCTTTTTTTATTTTATTAAAAGTGATACGATCCGCTTACGATTGGAACGATGGAAAAAGAGGTATTGAAAACATAGTCGCCCAGTGTTTTCGATTGATCTGCGCCAGCTTTATAGAGGGAAAACACAACGCCGACATCGATCGTAAAATTATTTTCGAAATAGCGGACGGAAAAAACAGTTGGAACGATTCCGAAATTTTCGATAAAATAAAGTTCGAGCATGACCTTCAAATTCTCTCCGACACGCATATCGCCGGAGGCCCCCAGAAAGGAATTCTTCGGATGGGTATGAAAGCCGGCCGAATCGTTGTCCTGAAATGCTTCCCCGCCGAGTAAACTCAGTTCCGATTCCCATGTGCCATAGGTTACGGCAATATATGGGAACGCGATCGTATTCATTTTCACGACTTTGGAATAGACCTCCTGAAACCCGACGGATACATTAAACGGGTCGATTTGATACGGCGTTATTTTAATTCCAGCTGTCGCAGCGGTTACGGGAGGCGTTAAAAATGGAATCTCGACACCGCCCGCATTCACGCCAAGCCAATAAGTCGGACCGTAATTGACCTGAAGACCTGCCAGCATGTAATCACTGAGAAAAAAAGAGCCTTCGTCGAACGGCCGCGCGTTGGGAAGCAAAAAGTCCTGCGAAGCCATTGGGTCTTTCGCCGTATAATAAAGCGCTGTTGCGAAATCTTCACGGCGATCTCCCTGCCCCGACCAATTATCCACGTAGTCGAGGTCGGGATAGCGAAAATAAAGGTTACCATAATCGGTCGCGAGAATGACGTGCGCGGTATCGTCAAAAATGTAGCGATGGCCTTTGAAGAGATTGTGGTCTTTGGTCGAAACGGTCGAGAGATCGGGAAGTTTAGGCCGTGTCAGGAAACGAGTGACTTCATACTTTTGCTCATCGGCCATTGCCTTGATCCCCGCGCGTTTCAGATCGTCCTTCTGGACCCAATTATAACGATAATCGATGGCTCCCGCGATACGGGTCAGCGGGATTTCCAGTGTGCCGTAGCGCGTTTCGGCGAGAATCCGGTCCGGGACCGGCCTGGCAAGCACGACGACATAAAACTCGGAAGAATCGACGAGCTGTAGCTTGACGTAACTATCGGGCGTCAATTCATCCGCCGTAAGCTGCGCATACGCGGACGAACAGAGTACGATGCTCAGCGCGTAGCTCAGCAGCGCAATCGAGAGAACTTTCATCATTTCTTTTTCACCCGTTCTGGATTCATTGCGACAAACTGTTCCCAACTTTTGGTCGATCCGTTTGTGGAACTTGATTTGAAACTGGATTTAGCCCCATTCGTGATCCGCGCTGCATGGGTGAGCGCCACCGCGAGCGCATCGTAGGCATCGGGAAGTTTTTTATCGGCCGGTTTCAGGTCCAAAATCGCTCGGACCATATATTCGACCTGCTCTTTCGAGGCATTGCCATTGCCGACGACCGCGCGTTTGATTTCTCGTGGCGAATATTCTGCCGCAGTGATGTCCTTCAAAATTCCCGCGAGCATCGCCACGCCGCGCGCGTGGCCGAGCTTCAGTGTCGATTGGATATTCTTATGATAAAATGCGGTCTCGATCGCCAGTTCATCCGGCTTGACTCGTTCAATGACGGCCGAAAGGCGCGTAAAAATAACACCGAGGCGCGCCGGAAGTGCCGCGATCTTTTTCGATTCGATCGTGCCATATTCGACGAGCTTTCGCTTCGAGCCATTCGAAGCAATCACGCCGTAACCGGTAACAAGCGTTCCCGGATCGATTCCTAAAATCGTCATGCGGGAACTGTTAATAGGCTCGCGGCCCAAAAGCGAATCGCGGTGATGATTTTGAATGGGGTCGAGACGGCAATGCGCTTCGAAAAAACATCGAAGTTTGCCTGCTCGATCTTGCGGAGTAATCGGAAATAAATCGCTGCCATGGTCCGGGCTGCAAACATCGCCGCACGATCTTCGCGTTGCAAACACGCCGCAGCGCGCATGTAATATTGCCGTGCTCGCTCTCCTTCGAATTGCATCAAGCTCTGGAAATGCGCGGTAGAGTTACCAGAGAGAATTTCATCTTCCGAGCAGCCAAACTTCCGCAAATCTTCCTGTGGAATATAAATGCGTCCATTCGTGGCATCCTGCTTCACATCGCGAAGGATATTCGTCAGTTGAAGTGCATATCCGAGATTGACCGCATAGTCTTTGGTCGATTCCATTCGATAACCAAACACTTGAAGCGAAATCAGCCCGACAACGCTGGCAACGCGATAGCAATATCGCTTGAGCTCGTCAAAGGTCTCGAAGCGAGATGTTGTAAGATCGGTTTCCACGCCATCGATCAGATCGAGAAGATAGGCTTTGGGAATGTTATACTGCTTCAGGATGGGAGCGAATGGAAGGAGCTGGGGATGAGATGAAGTTCCATTGTAACAGCGAAGCA
>DASYAJ010000252.1:0-6919 GCA_036501405.1 Kapaibacterium sp. (SeqCode) | reverse complement strand
GGTCCAGTTTGCGGAACCTTATTTCGTCAATTCGGGCTTCGGTTTTGTCTATTCGGCTCCTTCGATTAGTTTGGCATCGGTCGATCCTTTACTGCTATGGCGGACAATAGATTCCGGTCGAACGTGGCATCCGGTGGACCTTACTAACGTTGCAATAGACGGCGGAATTTGGCAGCTATTTTTCCTATCGCCGAGTCATGGATTTATGGCGGTCGATGTGAATTATGGATTGTATGAAACGGTCGATAGCGGGAACACATGGAACCCAATTTGGCCCACAACGGGAAGATTTCTTTCGGTGTACGCGACGGACTCACTCATATATGGCATTGGCATTTCTGCGGCAGTGGGTTACGCGATCTCGCTGTGGAATAGTTCCAACGATGGAAAAACATGGACTCGATCGAACACATTTATTCCGGACGCACTTATTATTGGCAATCGAGAAACTTTACTGGACGGTGGTGGAACGGGAAAGAATTTACATGGGGGATTCTGGCAAACAGTCACGGAACAGAGTATGGACTCTGGCAAAACATGGCGAGCACCTTTTGGTTCCGATGGGGTCGAAGCTTGGAACCAATATGTTGTGCCGCACACACAAACCATTTTTCTTGCTGGCGAAAACTTCCCGACCGGAACCGGCCCATTTTCGAGCAATTATAGTACAATCGAAATGTCCACCGATGGCGGTAATACATGGAAAAGCGATTATAGTGAGGAATTAGAATTTTCTATCAACGCAATCGCCGGGGACGGATGCGCTGTGTATGTCCAACCGACCCTTATCGATTCCAACTCATCCCTCGGCCTATTACGTTCAACCGATAACGGTCTAACATGGGTACGAGTTGGTGGTCCAGAGCACTATGTGGATGCACGCACGCTCTCTGTTGTGGGTCATGGCGCGGTAGTCTATGCCATGATGGATAGTGTGCCAGGTATTGGATGTCAATTGTTCCGAACGACCGATGGCGGCGATGGTTTGCTGAGTTCCAATATCGATGCTTCCGTCCATGCGGGCGATTCGATTTTGTCTACGTCTTCTTCAAAAAACATTTTAATAACGAAGCTCTGCGATTCCGCTTCGCTTTCGCTTTGGCTTCGATTTTCAGCGGGTTGTGATTATGGCGGTCTGACCGATCTTCATATTGTTGGTCTCGATTCTTCCAGGGTGAACTATACTGCAACGCATCATCCCTGGAGCGATGGATTGGCGGACACTGCGATTATTACTATTTTTCCCCAAAAGGCTGGGAGTTATCCCTTTAGTGTTCATGCCCACTATACCGACGATGACTTCCTAAGCGGTGACACGTCATTTAATTTCACACTTGTCGTTCAGCCGAATCCGGGTGTGCTCGATCTCTCCACGAAAAACTATGATTTTGGAACGCAGGCATTATGCGCGCCCATCACAATGCGCGATACATTGAATGTATCGGCACATGGGTGCGAAGCGGTAATCGTCGATTCGATCATTCTCAAAACGGATAGTTCCTTCACGAAAGATTTCACATTCCCCACTACAACGAAAAGTTTTTCTGCCGATTCTGGATTACACTCATTCCCCATCTCTTTTCTACCCAGTCAAGCATCGACAGAACGAGGAACAATCTTAATTTTTTGGTTCGATGGGATAGCGAACCACATCGATACAATCGCTCTTCAGGGAACCGGGATAACCGATACGCGAACGTTTGCGATTCATTCCGATTCGTTGAATGTTATGGAGTGCGATTCCACTCACGGGGTTATCGTCCTTTCCAACACGACGTGTGGCATCCTCACTGTTGATTCGCTTCTTCTTCCTTCCGGTGTTTCGTTTTCATCGCCGATGCCGAATCTTCCGTTCATTGTTAATTCTGGAAAATCGGATAGCCTTGCTATTGTCTGTACTCCTGGCCAATCGAGTAATCACGTCCTTTCCGTAGGGGATACAATCGTTGATGTCCTTGCAACAATAGAATTCGACGACCATGGCACGATCACGAAATTCGATACGGCGATCCTAATTCCGATTCATGTGCTAAAAGGATCGGTCTCTGCACTTGCATCTGCTTTGTCACTCGATTTCGGTTCCGTCTCGTCCTGTGGTGGATCGATAACGTTACCACTCGTTCTTTCCAGCACCGGCTGCGATACACTTCATTGTAGTGGCGCGATTTCCACAATTCCTTTTTCGATTAAAAAACAACCGGCTCCTTCTCTTGTCAGCGGTCATAGCGATACCGTGTATATTACCTTTACTCCTGGTGCTACCGGAACGTTTTACGATACGCTCACGATCGCTACGAATGGAGGCACGAAAACCATGCCGCTACAAGGGATTGGCACATCGGGATCTTCCATTCTGTCCGGAGATAGCATTCTCCGCGATTTCGGTTCCCTCTACGAATGCGAAACCAGCGATACCACCATCGAGCTGATAAATAAAGGCTGCGACACGCTCACAATCAATAGCGCAAACTTTTCGAATGGCGCGCTCTATCGCGTCGATACAACATTTCCGGTCATCATTGTGCCGCTCGATTCGGTTCCTGTTCGCCTTACGTTCACGCCGCAATCTGGGAACCTGAATGACACCATCCACTTTTTCAGCAATGCGAATACCGGCTCCCCAACCATTTCTATTCCACTCACGGGTGGAATCATTCCACCCGCGACGCTCCAGCTTGTGCTCGGTCCCGCCACAATAGGCAAGCAGGGCACGATGGTAACATGTTACGCCATGCTCGAAGGCCAAGCGCCCGCCGCCATGACCGGCCTTTCGTTCGATCTCACGCATAACGACGATCTACTCGGCAATGCAATCGTAACAGGAATGAATCCCGGCGCGATGACCAAGCTGGGCGATGGAATAATTCAGCAGCAATTTACGATTTCTCCACTCACCAGAACGAACGACACGCTTGGAACGATAACATTCCAAGTCTATCTCACCGATTCGACTTCGACTGCGCTCGATCTTTCGAATATCACGTTCACGACATCGAAAATCCTCCCACTCGATTGCATCGCCAGCATCGCCGGCGCCGGCACGACATTTTCCTTCCAAAACTCCTGCGGCGATTCGTCGATTCGACTGGCGTTGCAAAATCGGTTACCGTTCGTAATCCAAAGTATCATTCCCAATCCCGCCAGCACTTCTGTGAGGGTCGAGGGCAATGGCCAAAGGATAACCGCCGAATTAGAGGATGCATTAGGCAAAGAATCTTTACCCGCCTCCTCCTATTCCTTCCCCTTCACCCTCGATGTCAGCACACTCCCATCGGGAACGTATTATCTCCGAATGTCCGATGGCGGCTATATCCAAACCCGGCGGGTCGTGATTGATCGATAGGGAATGATTCCTATTGTGCTTGCTCTTGCTGCAAAAGTTTTTCCTTCAGTGCGGCAAGGGAATCGGCCAGGGAATAGCGGGAATCGGAACTCTTCGCACGGAATTCCTTCATATTTTTTTGTTGTGCTTCTTTTTCCGCCGCAATAAGCGAAAGCGTGATGCGCGGCGTGCGTGCATCTTCGAATCGTCCTTTGCGGTCGAACTCGATTACGCGCAGCCCTTCGAGCGGTTTTCCGGTTTTGAATTCATCTTCGAGCCTTCGCGGCGGCGCATCGTGCGAAAGCTCGCTGCGGGGAATGAATCCCTCCATGCCATGGTCGAGCGCGATGACAAGTCCGCCGCGCGTGATTTCTTTAATCGTTCCATTATGATCGGTTCCCTGTTTGAAGGTCTGCTCGATCACGCGCATCGGGTCCTCGATCAGTTGCTTGCGGCTCACGGTAATGCGACGGGCATCCGAATCGACGGTGAGAATTTTAACTTGGACCTCTTCGCCTTCTTTGATATGATCGGAAATCGTGGTGCGCTGCCACGCCACTTCAGAGCTGGGAAGGAATGCGATAAGTTCATTCGGAAGCTCCAGTTCCGCGCCGAACTGTCCGATGCTCGTCACTTTGCCCGTCTGTGTTTGTCCCGGAGCATATTCGGCATAATGCCCAATTGCGGGATCCTCGGTAAGCTGCTTCACGCCCATCCGTACCTGCCTGCGTCCGCGATCGAGTGAAAGCACCTTCGCTTGAATCGTATCGCCGCGCTTCAGAATTTCATACGGATGCTCGACATGCTCCCACGAAAGATCGCGCGTCAGAATCACCGCGTCGATTCCCGTTCCCAGATCGATCTTCACATTGCTGTGATCGAAGCCTTTTACTTTCACCTCCATCACATCGCCGACATGATAGTTCTTCATCGCTTCGTGACCGGCAGCGCGCGCTTCATCGTCCAGCACAAGGCGATGACTGAGCAGAATTTCTGGTATTTCCGCGGAGGATCGGTCATGCGCAGTGCCGGGCTTCGAACGCACGCTCGTAACGCGAACGGGTAATGTCTTTCCGAAATAATTAGCGATATTGCGGTTCGGATCGCTATCGATCTGGTCGTTCGGCATGAAGGCAAGCAGCGCCGCATGGCCCTCCACGGGCGCATTGGTCAATTCCATTTCAAGGCCGTTGCGCTGCCATTTCACAACGCGCGCCTGAAGATGCGTTTTTGCACGCATGGCGTCCCGAAGCGGTTCCCACTTATCGGTAGATTTCTTCTCCGCTGCACGCTCGGTTCTTTGGCCATTCTGTGAATCGGCAGGCGAAGGCGTTTCTGTGGAAACGGGGCTATCGTGTTCTGCGGTGCCGATGGGTTCTGCGGAGCCGGTGGGTTCTGTTCCGAGCGCCTCGGAAGCGATCGTCTCGGGAGATGTTTCGAAATTCGTCATATCGAACTCCACAACCGCGAAGCCCGAAAGAGGGTTGCGGGAATCGACAATGCTGTTACTGCAAAGTAAATTCTTTTAATCCCTCCCGCAATCGGTCCGGAACCCTTCTCGGCCGCAAGCTTTCGCGGCCGACGGAGACGAGCACGCAGTGTCCGGTCACGAGCACCTCGCCCAGCTTTCCTTTCACCGATTCCTTGCGGGTAATCTCAAAATGGAGTTCAAACGAGCTGTTGCCCAGCCGCGAAGCCCAGATTTCAGTCGTGAGCAGATCGTCCAGAAAAGCGGGCGCTTTGAAATCGGAGTGAAACTGCGCCCGCACTGGATAAACATCCAGCTCATCGAATGCGCTGGAGTAGGGAAGTCCCATCGTGCGATAAAGTTCGGTCTCGGCAATCTCGAAAAAGCGAATGCAGCTGCCGAAATAGATGATGCCCGCATGGTCCACATCGGACCACCGTACGCGCTCTTCGACGGAAAATCTCTTACCAGCCATTGCAATAAAGGAAATAATAGGGAAAATGGACGAAAAAAAAACCCCGGGTGGTGAGAGTTACCCGAGGTCTGATTGAGTTGTGTTGTGTCTTCAAAAAAGCCGGAGGTTGTCCCTAGACCCCGGCTAACTCTTATGCTATTGAAGCTTCTCTTCTGCTTTCTAACAAACTTTTACGCCTCGTTTCGGCCAGTGTTACAAAAAAAATTCGAATTTTGTTACGCTTCTAATTTTTATCGATCGTTCTGATTTCAATACACCGCCGTGGAATCTATCAATTTTCACGCCAGTTCCTGTGGAATCTTCGATAGAAAGAAGATGGAATCGAACCATTCGCGTGAGCGTATTAACCACAATATCCTCATAACTACCCGAAAAAGGAATTCGTTTCAACAATTTTTTATAGAAAGCTCATAGTTTGGATAACACTTTTTCGAACCGCGCGGAGCCGAATGCGAATAATAACCGGAAAAAGGAATTCTCTCCCAAGGGACAAAGTTTGGCTGAGAAAGGAAATCTTATGGAACGAAACGATCATTCCGCTAACCGCCACGATCATAACGGACTCGCGCATCACGGACACAGCCACAACGGTCATCCGAAAGACGCGCATCATGCCATGGAAAAAATCTGGACGAATTCCCCGGAGCTGCAGGGCGTGGGCGTTCCGCTTGCGCGCTTTCAGTTCCCAAAAGATGCACGGCGTTTAGGCGGCGAGTTCACCGTCGAAGAAAACACCGCGCTATTGCTGAGGTTTTTCCTTTTCGAGCGCAATACACTTCGCGCCATGGCCGGATGGAGCATGGGAACGCCGGAATTCGAAGTGAAAGTGGAGTTCGGACGGCACATCTATCTGCATGCCGAAGCGGGAATGAAATTCCGCACGCGGCTTTCGGAACTTCGCACCGCCGAAGAGACAACCGATAAGTTCCATTCCCCCGACATTGCCGAACTCTTCGCGGAACTGATGTATTCCGAATCCCCCGCGCATTTTGTCGCAGCAGTTTATGGCGTGCTCCTGCCACATCTGAAGCAAGCATACATCGAACATTCCGCGCATACCGATCAAGTCGCCGATGCACCGACGATCCGCGCAATCCGCCAAATCCTTCCCGATTACGACGATATGATCGCATGGGGAAAAGGTGCAATCGAAGCATACATCCAAGGCGGATATAAAGAAGCGAGCCTGAAACAATGGCAATATCATATCGAAAAATTGCTCCGATCTTTTGGATGGATATCCGGAACGCTTCCCAAACTTCCTCGGCCCAACGAACTTCGTTCCGAAGGTAAGCCAACCTTCGAACGCTCGTTCATTGCCACGCGCGATCCACGTTTCAATACGTTCGAAGAGACCTATGAATATCATGTCGCCGATAATGGACAATTAGCGTATGAATCCGAGTTCGATAAAATGCGCCTCACACTTGTCCGCACGCAGCGCGACGAAATGGACGCCATCGAAACATTCGGGAATGTTTTATATGAAATCCGAGACGTTCCATTCGGATTCGATTTCGACTTGGCGCGCATTATCTGGGACGAAACGCGCCACACAGAGATGGGCCACAAAGCGATGGAGGCGCTCGGGCATAATCCATACGATCTGCTCAACCGTCTGTTGGGAATTAAAGTGAGAACGAAAATGCCCGCG
>DASYAJ010000251.1:0-14755 GCA_036501405.1 Kapaibacterium sp. (SeqCode) | reverse complement strand
CTGTGATACAATCCGAAATACCAAGCAATAAAAATAACGGGAAAGAATAACAGCACGCTGACATGCGGACTAATGGTGAGCAGCACAAGCAGCCCAGCGAGGCCATACCAAAAAGCGAATCGGGTCCCTTGTCGCCTTGTTGAGCCGTTCCCATGCGCGACTCGTAAAGCAAAAAACGAAATAAACGCAAGTACGGCGAATGTTGTGATAATATCATATCGCGCGCTATGGGAAGCAAACGTGAAAGCCCGAGTCGTGACGATTAACGCAATCGCAAGTGCCAGGATCGAAGAAAACACTCCAAGCTTGTAGCCGGTGTAGGCCATCGTGCCGAGCGTGATAAGACCAATAACAAAGGAAACAGTACGCCCCACCGTCACGGGATCGACATGCGTGGGAGCTAAAATGAGCGGCACGCCATACCAAATGGCCGTGAACCAACTCGATCCGAGAAAGAGACCTGGCGATTGCGTCAGCGTCGATTCCAATGCGACGGGAACGATCATTTTCCCATGCAAAAGAAGATTTTTCCATCCGAGCAGCATCCAGGTCTGCGTTTCATCGCCATACCAACGGTAGCTGTCGGGAACCGGAAAATCATAGAGCGTATGGCCGCTCATCGCAAGAAAGATGAGCGTCACGATCGAAAGCACGACAATCGCAAGCCCTTCGAGCTGTCGTGTGCGCGAGATCGTCAGCGTTTTTCGCTTGCGAAGTTTGGAGCCGGCAGGCTGCTCCGGCTGAATCAATTCGGCCTTTGGTTCCTCAGTGATATTCGACCTTTCCACTTTCGGTCATAATCGGCACATGGCGCATCCAGAGCAACTTTTCCCACCATCCACGATGTGTTTTGTACCAGTTAATCGTCTCTTCCAGTCCTTGCTCGAACGAACGTCCTGAGCCAACGCCGAGCACGTCGGCGGCTTTTTTCGTCGAAGAAATATGGCGATCGACCTGCCCAGGACGATTTCCAATGTGCGAAATAAGATCGTCCGGCTTTTTCAAAATATCGAGCACCAGTTTCGCAATCGAAAGAACATCGAGCTCGAAACCCGAGCCAAGATTGAATACCTCACCCTGAATTTTTTCGATGGGAACATGCATCACTTTATCGATTCGCTCGCAGGTATCCTGCACATAAAGCCAGTCGCGAAACGCGTTCCCGTTCCCATGCACGGTCAGCGGTTCTTCGAGCAACGCGCTCGTAATGAAACGTGGAATCACCTTTTCCAAATGCTGCTTCGGTCCATATTGGTTGAAGGGCCGCAAAATACAGGCCGGAATTTTATAGCTCGCAATGTAGGAGTAAACAAGTCGGTCCGCTCCCGCTTTCGCGCTGGCATACGGCGAAAGCGGATTGAGCGGATGTTCTTCGGTCATCGGCGCACTGTGTGCCGTGCCATAAACTTCGCTCGTAGAAATATGAATGAAGCGGTCCAAGTCCTTCTTGCGTGTGACCGCATTCGCGACAGCTTGGGTTCCTAAAACATCGGTCACATAAAAAATCTTATTGTCGAAAATCGACCGGGCAACGTGGCTTTCGGCCGCGAAGTGAACGACAATATCCGAGCGGCCAACAAGCTGGCTGACAAGATCGTCATTCGTCACATTCCCGTACCAAAACTCGAACCGTTTCGACGACTTGATGTCGTCGGGAATGTTATCCGGGGAACCCGCGTAGGTCAGCGCATCGAGCACGATGAGATGATAGTCTGTATACTTCCGAAAAAGATATTCGAGGAAATTGCTTCCGATAAATCCGGCTCCGCCGGTAATGAGAATTGTTTTCAAATGGGTATTAGGCAAAAAGAACTTTTATTAGGCCGTCCAGTGGAGCGTAGCAGTACTTTCAAAAAGATCCGCTCCCAAATGCAGCCATGAATTGATAACACGCGTAGTCGATGCTTGGGTTTTCGTAAAAAGTCCTGCGGCACCGGTTCGTTGAGCATGATCGAACCCGGCAAGCACCAGAGATCGGTACACGCCACGCCCGCGAGCCTGTTCGGCAACCGCGTTCAGCGAATCGCGCAGCCAAAGGGTTCCATCCGGTGCCGTCATCGGTTCCATCCCAATATAGCCGCAAGGTTGGCCATTCAATTCAGAAACCAGCACGATTGCTTTTCCCTCGTGATGGTTCCGTGCCAGGTTTCGGAACCATTCCACGAAAAGCTGCCGCGCGCGATCCGGTGCAATACTCGGTTCCAAAAAAAACCGGTCTTGAATCATTGTGTGGTCGCCGTATGCAGATTCCGAAAGCGTTGTCAAAATGGCTGCGTCGCTTTGTTGCATCGGACGGATGCAGAGTCCATCTTCGAATCGAAGCGAATTTCCTTCGCGTCTGTACCCGCCATTGCTCAGAACGCGATCGAATTTCGCTTTTGCGGTTCCCATGGTCACTAAAATATCGACAAGATGAAACCCCGCTTGTTCGAACGCTCGTGTTATAAACAAATCTTCTGTCGAAACGCGGGCATCGAGCAACCGGATTTGCTTCGAGCGTGCCAAGTCCAAACTCTTCCTCAAAACCGCTTGCAACGCTTCTAGCTGTTTCGGTTCCATCGAACCGCCAAAGGCATTAGCATAATGGATGCGTCCGGAACGAATCCCGAGCACCTTCGTATCCCACTCGAGTTCCGAAATCAGGCAAGCAGCGGAAATCTCGGTTCCCACCTTCTCCAAATAAACGATCGGATCGATTTTCTTCCACTGCTCGAAATGATAATTCGAAAGATTTCCGCCGAGGAATTTCATCGGCAGCCGAACATCATTTCCAATCGCTTCCAAGAACGATTCCCGCTCACGATCCGACAAGGAAGAAAGCTGCTTGATCTCATTCGATACCGTATCCCCGACACCCAGTACCATTTCTGTGGAACCTAAATCTTTCAAGAGATAAAGCGGCCGCCCCTGCGATTCTCGATAAATCCGGCTCACATACTCCCCCATCAACCCGATCACAATAAGCTGCAATGCGCCGAAGAAAAAAATCGCAATCATAATCGACGCATAACCGGGAACCGCATAGCCACCTAACATCTTCCGTAGAAGAATATAAAGTACCGCCAGCACCGCAACCCCGGCGGTAACCATTCCAGAAAGCGTCGCGAACTGCAATGGCGCCGCACTGAAACTCGTCGCGGTACTCAACGCCAATTTGATCAGCCGCCAGAACGAATATTTCGTCTGACCCGCAAACCGCTTTCCATGCACCACGGGAACGCTTGTCTGCCGATACCCAATCCAACGGACAAGCCCCGGCAAATATCTTGCCTTCTCGCGCATCGCTCGAAGATCGTCCGCCACACTTTTTCGCATCGCACGGAAAATGCTCGAATCGAGCCGCACTTCCGAGCGCGCCAGACTATTCATCGTCCAGAGAAAAGCCCAGCTCGAAAGATTCTTATACCATTTGAATTGCCGCGCCTCGCGCTCCCCCCACACGACCTCATAACCCTCGTCCATCTTCGCGAGCAGCTTGGGAATTTCTTCCGGCTGGTCCTGCAAATCGGCGTCCATCATCACGATAATTTCGCCTTTCGCGTGATCGAGTCCCGCCGTGAGCGCAATATGGTGCCCAAAGTTCCGTGTAAAGCTAAAAATTCGAATATGCTCGGGATCTTTTTCTCGCAGCGAAACCAGAATGTCCAGCGAGCGATCGCGAGAACCATCGTCGACGAGAATGATCTCGTAGCTCCTACGAAGCGCGCGCAGCGCGGCGGTCAGCCGGCGCTCCAGTTCCGTGAGCACCTCCTCTTCGTTAAAAACGGCAATGACAATCGATAGGTCCATCGAACAAAAGTCCATTGAACAGGCAAACTTCAGAAACGGGGCATACCATAGATGCGCCTGCAAATATACGAAAAAATTTCCCGGTTTCCAAAAATTGCCGAAATTTTCTTTTATTGCGTAGGTTTCCAAATGCAACGCACGCAATTCTGCGCGCACGCATTTGTGCTTCATGAATCGAGCACCTTTTGTTCATTAATCTGGCACCTTTTCTGTAAGCAGGTTCCGGAAAAATTGAATTTTTGGGAAAAAATTCCGACCAGATTAGCCCATTCTTTTAATTCGAGCCCCGACAATTAAAATTCAGACATGAGTATGATATTCTTCTCCTTACCGAAGAGTCGGATGCAGCGCATTACTTCTTTGGATGGCGCATTACTCCCGTGCATATCCACGACCAGTGTCGCCATTTGCCAGCCGTATTTATTCACAATATAGCTGTCCATCGTTGCGCGGAAATCTCCGATGGGATCGCGTAAACCGAATGGGTCAGACACGGGGACAACGTAACCATTTTCGCGGAATGCATACGCTCTGGCCTCCTGCTGCCGCGCTAAAAATGTATCCGTGCATGTGCCATATCCAGTTTCTCCCTTTGCGAGGCTATCCAGTTGCATTTCGAGCATCTCTACCTCATTTTCATCGAATGCATTAATGCGAACGTATCCAGTCGAAGCATCCGACATTCCGCACCGATCGACTTTCCTTGTGCGGATGGAGGTTTTCGTGATCGTTGCCGAGATTGTGTCGTTTTGCTTTGCACGCGCAATGACCACCTGAATCGAATCCTGTTCAAAAATGTGAGCCAACAAGAAGAGGTTGTCGTTCGCGATTCCTTTGCCGTTCAACGCGATAATGGTATCGCCTTTGTCTACATCGATATCGCGAAGCGGACTTTCGCGTGCAAGGAATCCAATCACCTCACCGTGATTGGAGTGCATCAACCCCACGCCGAACCCATACTCTCGAATTGTTTGAGCTTGGACGAACGGAACAATAATAGCCGGAACGAAAAAAAGAACAATAAGGATCTGTTTGGTCTTCATAATGACCTCCGTAAAGTTAGTGAAAAAGATTGTGGATTGCATTAGAGCAGTATGCATCGGCAACGATGCATTGCGCCACCCGCCGCTCAATTTTGAGGTGACCGTGAAGAGCTTAAGCGGCGATGGGAATGATTACCGTGCTCTCCACGGGTATAGAGGCGCCTTGATTAGGCGGAAGGTCGGTAAGGAAATAGAGCGTGAGTTCCATCGTGCGATCGGAATGTCCTAATGAATGGACGTTCACGGCTAACACGGTGAATAAGCGTGCCAATTCCTCCTTGCTCGTGCAATGAATCGAAAAGAAGTGTTTTGGTGAACGATGAATGTAATTGCCATTTATTTCGGCACAAATAAAAATTCCGGGCGCGTGGCTTCGCTCGAAAAACGGGTGAGCATCACGTTCCTCTGGGCAGCAGTAGCATATCGGGAACATAATCCCCCTTTCCGCCCTTATCATAGCATGTCAAAAAGCCTATCTTTAACATTGGACGAGGCCGTTCTGCGCGAAGTGGACGAAGGGGCCCATGCCCTCCATGTACCGCGAGAGACCTTTTTGGAGCAGGCAATCCGTAGCTATACACGACTCATCTCTAAGCGCAGCCTTCGTTCACGACTTCGCAATGAATCGGCCCTGACGGCTCAGGAGTCGATGCATATTCTAAAGGAATTCGAAGCCATATCCTGAGATGCCTCACCGTCGTGGCGAAATCTGGCTTGCAAATCTAAATCCTGGAAAGGAAAGGGAACGGAACCGGGCAAAATTCGTCCCGTTATTATTCTCCAAACGGATGATCTCAATGTGATACATCCCTCCACTATTATCTGTCCCATCACTTCGAAGGTGATCGAAGAAGCGGAACTTCTTAGGGTCCATCTTACCACCGGAGAAACGGGATTAGAACAGAGGTCCGATATACTTATCGATCAGATCCGCGCGATCGATGCGTCCCGATTGCTTCGAAAACTCGGTGAAGCTTCTCCTTCCATTATGGCACAGATTGGAGCGAATCTTCAAGTTCTTTTGGCAATGTAATCGCCCTTTATTTCGGCACAAACAAAAATTCCGGGCGCGTGGCTTCGCTCGAAAAACGGGTGAGCATCACGTTCGGCTCTTCCATCATCTTTCCCGCGTAGGTATAATGCACAACGGAATCGCACGGAATATCGCGGCATTCTTCTTCGATTACAGCGCTAAACCGGTGCCGCGCCATCGCCGAATCGAAATCGGCTTGGAGTCGGCGCGCGGTGGTGTCGTGAACGCGAAGCACATCGAGCGTGGCAAGCAACTGCGCGTGGGATTCCTTCCCTGCCTGCCGCGTGATATATCCATGGTATGGAATATAGACCTCGCCGGGAATCGTTCTCAGTTTTGCCATGAAGGCATCGCCGCCTGCTCGCTGGTGTGCGCTCGCAATCACAATCGTATCCGATAACGGATTGAAATACAGCGCCGCAAATTGAAAGAGGATTGGCAAATAGATATATCGCGAAAGTTCATGTTTCCAATTTCGGAGTTCGTGCATGGCAATCGGAAGCATGGGAATGATAAATGCCACGAATGGCATCATCACATTGCGATAGCCGCCTTCATTGCCCAAGCTCATCGCGCCAGCGAAGAGTGCAGCAAGGGACATCATAGCAAACAAGCCTTTGGAGCCGGAAATGAAATCGCGCCATGACTTTTTGAGAAATAAAAGCGCAAGAAATGCCAACGAACAAATCGCAAACGGTCCCAACGCGTAATTCGGAAAGACATCGAACATCCGCATCACAACAAAATTCGCCTGCTTCGCTTTAGGAATAGTGAACATATAATAGTCCGACCAGCCGTGTGTCGAAGCATTCAATCCCACAATGGCTGCAATGCTCAGGACAATTGAAATGCTAAGAAAAAGGAGACACTGTTTTCGATCCCTGAGCCAAAAATAAATTGCAAGCGGCGTAAGAAAAAAAATCGTTTGTTGCTTCGTCAAAAATCCGAGAGCAAGAATAATTCCAGCCACGATTCCTGACGTTTTCCCCTTTATCGTTATCGCTGCCACTGCCGCCGCGACAAGCACCAGCGTAAAAAAAGCATCGTTGCGAACAATATCGAAATAAAATCCCGTTGCGGCATCGGTTGCAAAATAGAGCGCAAATGTCAGGAATGAGAAAATGCGGTCTTTCGTCACGCGATGGGTTATCCATCCCAGCGCAAGCGCAATAAGGATGGTCGAAAGAAACGAAACGATGCGCCCCGCAAAAAATCCCATGCCGAAAATCTTTGCCGACAGCGCCACGACATAATAATAGACAGGCGGATAAAGCCAGGGAATAAAATCGATCGAAGGTGCAGAATAAATCGGCTTCCCCGCAAAAATGCGAACGACATGATCGAGCATCGCACCTTCCATCCATTCCACTTCGTACGGATACAAAAGGCGCAGGACCGCAAGAACGACAACGAGCGCGATGAAGGCACTCCCTACAACAATCGCAAGCCATTTCGTAGTGCGCTCTAATGTCATTTTTTTCTCAGCACACAAAAAAGCGATGAACCAAATGGCGAATGGAACCACTTCGTCGTGCTCGTCTTGACAAAGATCGAAAGCAGAAGTGTATTCATTGCGGGCGAAGGAATGCGGTCCTCGAACCGGATTTGGAACCGAAATATTTTCGAGAGCTTGCGGAGCGCAAGGATCGGCAAATACGCGAGCGCGTTCGCATAATCGAAATCAAGAATTTCGAATTCCGTCGAATGCGGTTCCAGTACTTTTTTGAACGATGCTTTCGAATATCTTCGGAAATGTCCGAGCGAAACATCCCATTCGCTCCAGAGACTCATAAAAGCAGGAACGTTAATAATCACGATGCCATCGGGTTTTGTCACACGCAACATTTCCGAAAACGCGAGTGCGTCATTTTCGACATGCTCCAGTACATCGAGCGCAATCGTGACAGCCATCGTGTTCGTTTCGATCGGAAGTTCCAGAATGGAACCGGGCAGAAGGTCGATTCCCTTCTGTTCTCGCGCAATAGTTCGTGCTTCTTCCTCAAATTCGATCCCGATAATCGCAATGCTGCGATCTCCATATCGTTCCCGCAGTTCACCCACCAATTCTCCGGTCCCCGCGCCGCAATCGACGATGCGATCGCCGGGACGAACCCGAGCGGCACGATCGATCCAATGTTCGACAAGTACGCGTTTGCCTTTGTAGAACCAGTGCTCGTGTTCGACGCGAGAGAGTGCGTGATATTCTTCGATCTTCACGAAACAGTTTCGGTTGCGTGGAGAGAAACATTGTGCGGTTCGGAACTTCCCATGACTCGCTCCCCGCGAATCACTTCGCTGATAAAATAATGAGGACGCTGCTTGACCTCATCGTAAATGCGGCCAAGATATTCGCCCAAAATGCCGATTGAGATGAGTTGAACGCCTCCAAGCAGCAGGATGGCAACAGTCGGCGTGGTAAAACCGGCAACGACATTGATATGAAAAATGCGCATCGCAATCAGGAAGAGCGCATACAGGAACGAAACAATGCTGACGATAAAACCCAGAGTCCATATCGCGCGAAGCGGCTTGAGACTGAAACTAAAGATAGCATCGAAGGCATAACGAACGAGCCGCGTGAAGGTTTGTTTTGGTTCCCCCGCTGCGCGCTCGTCACGATCGTAGAGAACGTTTGCCGTCTTATATCCGACCCAGGTGCGCAAGCCGGGCAGGAACCTATTTCGTTCGTGCAGCCTCAGAAGATCGTTTACAACGCGGCGGTCCATAAGCCCAAAAACCCCGCTGCCCGTTTCCATTTTCATATCGCTCACCTTTGCGAGCATTTTATGGAAGAGTGCAAAAAGCATTCCCTTCACCCCTTTTTCAGCGCGGGAGCGGCGCTTGGCCACGACGACTTTATTGCCGTCCTGCCACGTCCGAACAAGTTCCGCAATCAGTTCCGGCGGGTCCTGCAAATCGCCGTCCATAACGACAACAGCATCTCCGGAAGCATATTCGAGTCCGGCCTGAATAGCCGATTGATGCCCAAAGTTGCGAGACAAATCGATCACGGCAAGTCGTGCATCGCGATGCGCATAGGTCGAAAGAATCTCGAATGTCCGGTCGCGCGAACCGTCGTTCACCAAGACCCATTCGGTTCCCACGTTACACTCTCGTTCGAGGCGATCGAGCACGCGCGTCACCCGTTCGAAGAGTTCCGGTAGGAGCGCCTCTTCGTTGTAGATCGGCATGACGATAGAAATCGTGGTGGCTGGCATAACAAACAGGACTGAGAAATACTTAGCGAAACCTGTATAAGGTAAAAGCGCCGATCTTCGTTTCCGCGGAATAATTGGAATCGAGCCAGCGGCCGAGTTCCGTAAAATCATCCCGGAGAATTTCGTGCCCAAGCCGGCCGTCATAATACTGCCGGAACGCTTCCGGCGCGTCGCATACGATAAAGTATTTGGGCTTTTCGTGGCGCATGTCGACCATGTATTCCGCTCGCCATTTTCGTTGAAAGTCTTGCAAGGTATCGCCAGCGCCACGCATCATAATTGCGTGCAGCGTTTGAAACCGACTGGCCGTGACAAGTCCGGCGCGATATTGCGGATAACTATATGGCCCGAACATCTGCACGGTATCTCCCACCGCTGTGTGCGCTTTCAGGTAATTCCCGACCTCTGTTTGCACGCCAACGCCGAACATGGGTGAAGATTCATAACGATCGTACGATTCATCCAAGGTGTGAATTCTTCCCTTCGCAATATCGGCGAGCACCTGTTTGATCGTATTGCCTCGAAATGTCGCTCCAATAAAATAAAGAAGAATAATGATCGGAACGATAATGACAAGCGGATTCCAGTATCGTTTCAATTCGTCCGCAAGTTTGATCCATCCGATTGCCGAGAGCAGCAAAAACAGCGTCATTGCCGGATGATAGTGATAGACACTGTGCCGGTAGAGCATGAGAAGCGAAAATATGCTTGCGGCAAAAAGTGCCGCCCACAAATAAAGAGATGGCTTCTTTGTTCTCCATAAATACACGCCTCCGAATCCGACAGCAATAAGAGAAATAGCATAAAATCGAACCGGCTCCCAAAGCGGGAACGATGCGCCTTCGCCGCCATAGACTTTGAGATTGAAGAGAATCGTTGCGTACCAAAAGTCGTTCAATGCTCCAGCAAACGCATAGACAAGGACCGTCAAAAGAATTGGAATGATTGTCCCAGAAAGACAAGACAATGAATCTCGCCATCGAGCCTCCTTGGAACGGTTCCAAAAATATCCGCCCAGAAAAATGAGCGCATACGGCGCATAGGTCGGGCGAAACAGGAAGATAATGCCGCACAGCGCACCAACAAGCACCGGCTTCTTGCTCGAAAGAAAGAGATAGAACGCCGCGAGTAACAGGATCGAAACATAGGTATCGCGTTCGCCAGCCATCCAAAGCCCTTGCTGGACATAATAAAGCGCGCTCAGAATCGCGGCAAGATATCCGGCGCGAATATCGTACAATTGCTCCCCGATCTTAATCAGTAAAACACTTCCGATAAGCTGAAGAACAATATCGAAAAGATGGAACGCGATCTGTGAATGCCCACTCACCAGAATTTGTACCGCATGGACGAGAACGATTCCCGGAAAATTTTGGTCCCAGGAACCGGCATACGGAAGATGACCCTTCAACAGCAGCTCGCCCATGTAGGCGTAGAGCGCGTTATCGTTATTGAATGGATAAGTAAGGGTGCAAGAAAAAATAAGGGCGCAGAAAAGGAGGACAATCATCGTCCATGGTCGCCACGGACGATGGAGCGCCGGTGTCTGTGACTTAAGCATCGCTATTCTTTTCTTTTACGGTCACCGAAAGCAGGATGGAGAGCATCAGAATCGCGACCACAACGCTGAGCGCCGTGGCATTGCCGATGACGGCATCGGGCCAGAAGGCTGGCAACAGCATCTTCACACCGATGAACCACAAAATAATTCCAACGCCTTGCTTCACGAAACGGAACGCTTCCCGCGCTCGCTCGAGCAGGAAATAGAGCGCCCGAAGCCCTAACACCGCCAGCATATTCGAAGAAAAAACAATCCACGGATTCCGCGTCACAGCAAAAATCGCCGGAATGCTATCGACGGCAAAGACAATGTCCATCAACTCGATCACACAGACGACGAGAAACAGCGGCGTTGCAACTCTCACCGCGCCTTCGCGAATGAAAAACCGCGTGCCATGATACTCTTCGGAAATTCGAACAAAGCGCCGAACGATCTTCACCGTTCGGCTTCGTTCGGGATCGAAACCTTTTTCTTTCCCGAACGCCATCACAAAGCCAGTATAAATTACAACTGCCCCAAAAATATACAGCACCCACTGGAATGTATCGATCAGTGCAATCCCGCCAAAAATCATCAGGCCTCGAAGGATGATAACGCCGATCACGCCGTAGTTCAGCGCCCGCCGTTGTGCATGGCGTTCGACACCAAAATGGGTGAAGAGCATCAGGAAGACAAAAAGATTATCGATCGAGAGCGCCTTTTCGAGCGCGTATCCCGTTAGGAAGGCTTCCGCTGGTGCGGTGCCCCATATCCGCGCGATGCAAATCGCAACCAGCATCGAAAGGCCGATCCAGAAAATGCTCCAGGCGAGGGCGCGTTGGTAATTCATGCCACGTTCTTAATTACTGTGGTGCAAGAGGAATTCTTTTTCTTCTTTTGAAAGACTGTCCATTCCATGACTGGCGATCTTGTCCAGGATCGCATCGATGCGGGCATGCACTGCTTTCGGATCGTTCGGAATGTTCGGTACGCTGCGCGAATGCCGTTTAAAAGAACCCCCTACGCGGTCAAGGAACTGTTTTCCAAACGCATACTGCCGATACACGACATGAAAATAGACGATTGCCGCGATGACGCCGAACACCGGACCGAACAGGTTCGTCGCGCTCGTATCGAACTGCATGCCGTTCATTGGAATGATTGAAACCAGAAATACCACCAACGCCAGGATCCATGCTTTCACCCAAAAGATTCCAAAGATCGAAATTTCCCGCTTCGGCCAGAGATACGAAAATCCTGCAAGCAGGAACATCGTCATTATGCCCGGTCCAACTAAAACTCCTTCTGGACTGAAAAATACGAACACCACGCCACCAAGGACGATAGTTCCAGCGAGCGCCATCGTCAAACGCCGGGTATGAACGATCGCCTCCAGTTCCCCGCCGAATATCGCGATGAGAAAGCCGGTCCAGAGCAGGGTGAAAACGGCGGAAAGCAACCCATGCACCGAGGCGAAGATAAAGAACGGATAAGACACAAAGCGCCAGACCTGGAACGCACGAAGCGCAAGCCCCGGATACAGCGGCAGCACCGCCACCGTAACGGAACTCGCGACAAGCGAAAGCACTGCCGAGGCGATCAGCGCGATAATAATTCCTCGGCAGAGCGGGGGTAGGGTTCGAAACATCCACCCCTATAACACACAAAGACCGGCGAATCGCGCCAGCCTTCGTGCAATAGTTTTCGACTTTATTCTTGAAATATCATTCAGTCTTAAACGTTATCCAATATGGTCGCCGCGCAGCCAGATGCCATATTCGCCATTGATCGTGAAGGTATCGGTCTTTCCATTGCCAAGGCGGGTGACGGTCAGCGTGGCCGAACCATCGCCATGATAGACAATCGAGACCTGGCGTTCGAAGGAACTATCCCGGTAACCTACCGCCTGGAAATTGCTATTGCCAGTTCCCAGCACACACGAAACGTAGACGTTGAATAATGGATCGTACACCTTGACAAGGATGTCGTTCGTCCAGTTATTCGTGAACGAATGGGTGTAGTTCTTGCCGCTTTGAAGCTTCGTGGTCTGGCCGGCGCGGCTAATGGTGCCGTTCAGCGTTGCCGAATCGGGTTCTGCAATCAGATTCGAAAGCGTCCACGTTCCGTTCGAGGAATCCGCAAGCCCGACGCGTGGCGTCGAGACGGTGTGCTGACCCTCCGACGTAATCACCACTTTATCGGTCGTCCCTTTGATAAACTTCGGCATCGCGTTCCCGTTCGCATCGTAATAAGTCCAGGTGTGCGTCCAGGTTCCCTCATAGCTGTAACTATTCTTGGAGAAGGAACGGCTGACCGTTGCGATGTGAACGGTCGTCGTGTCATTCGATGGCGTTTTGACGACAGCGTCTGGAATCGACTGTCCTTGCGCCAGCGTCATCGCATCGTTGAAGATCATTCCCGATCCGCCCGATGTCGTTCCCATTGAGGTCGCAAGAATATCGGCGGCGTCCCGGGAATTATTCGCCTGGACTGCATCCGGCAGCGTCGCATCCGAGCTCGTCGTTGTCGAAGGCGTGGTGGAACTCGCGCATCCGGAGAGCATCGCGCCCGTCGTAAGCAGTGCAGCGGCAAAAAGACCGAAGACCAGCGTTTTCAGCGCGCCAGAACGCCAGTAGATTTTGAGGTACATTAGATTTGGAAGGTAGTTCATTTTCGTTAGAATAATAAATGGAGGATTCGAGTATGATTGAGAATGTTTTCTATCGGAATTTTTTCTAAGAATTTTCTAAGAATAAGTTCTCGTAACTGTTTTATAGAGCGCGCGACCATCCGAAAAGTTTAATCGCCGCGTAAGATTTTATTTTTCTCGAAACCAATCCCATCCAATCCCATCCATGATCGCTCCTTCGTAGCCGTGACCTTCAGGTCACGGTGATTTTTCCGCTCCGCGACCGTGACCTGAAGGTCACGACTACGACAATCCGAAATGATGCTCTCCGTTTTTTATTCCATTTTATTCCTCCGTACCCCAAATTCTCGTGCGGGGGGGATTTCATATTCATGAACTTCGCCAAATACAGCCCGCATTCGAATTTCCGTTGTTCATAATTCATAGTTCCCGGCCTATAAGAAAGCCATTCGTGTTTACATTTTAGCGTTCGAAATGCATCCTTCTTAATTCGTGATAGATATAGGTGCCCATCAAGGCAAAAGCAATATACGACGAAAATTAAAACATTCCAAATTTTTCCAAAAATATTTTTGTAACCCAAGCGACCTTGCGCGTTTTAAAGTAATAGAGGGGTCTCTCGGTGAGAGCCCTTCCATTAAGAGGCTCACTATGCGTTCGTTTGTAAAATTTGTTCTTGCGATTCTCCTCGTTTTTTGCTCGTTCCTTTGCACGTTCAAAGTTTCTGCGCAAAATCTTTGGCCGGTCGATACGTTTCATCAGAACGTGGGCGTCTATTTTCTCAACCAGAATTATGGGTTCGTTTTCACGACACGCAGCGGCTATACCGCCTGCGATACCATCGTGCTCTACCGCACGACGGACGGCTGCGCGACCTGGAAACAAATCGATCTGCCTGAGCCACTTCGGGACCATTGGGGCGCGATTGAAAGCATCTGCTTCGGTTCATCGCGGCACGGCTACCTGAGCGCTCTGCCGGTGACAATGGTCCCGGTCGATTCGGCCGTCACGCCGCTTTACGATAACAATTCCCAGCCTGATACCGCAGCGGGAATTTTCATGACCGATGACAGTGGCCTGACCTGGAAACGGATTTCGTCCAGCGCCGAATATGGTGGGCTTTATACCGTTCATTCCATGCTTTTTTGCTCGACTGCATTCACCTCGGACGATGGAAAGAACTGGACTGCCGTTCCGCATCCGAGCGACTTCGTCACGGGCAATCGCGATTCGCTCGTGATAATTGGGAACTATGAATCGACCGACTTCGGAAAAATATGGCTGACAGGTCCGGGCAATTGCTACATTCCACCCCATACGGAGACCATCGTTCCCATCCCGAATAATAATCAAATCAATACGATTACGGGCGATGGATGCCTCTACTATGAACAAAATGAATTTGAAGACAATGGCATTCCACATCATCGACCCTACGCTCCGACCCTTTCGGTGACCGCGCACGGGAATTATGTTTTTGCC
>DASYAJ010000250.1:0-5805 GCA_036501405.1 Kapaibacterium sp. (SeqCode) | reverse complement strand
TTTAGCGTTTCGTCTGCCATTCCGAATCCGGTATCGTGGATGCTGATATTCACCATTCCCTGTGCCGCACGGGCACGAATAACGATGACACCCCATCCTTCGATGGCCTGGATCGAATTGCGGATAAGATTGACGAATGCGCGGCGAAGTTCTTCTTCGTCCGAATGAACTCTCGGAAGTTTTTTCGGTACATCGACAATAAAGCGAATGCGATTTCGTTCCGCGTCGAAAAGTGCCACCGCGCTATCGCCTACTTTTCGAATATCCACCGCGCCCCAACGCCGGCGCGGCATGGCGCCGAAATGTGCGAACTCGGTCGCGATGCGAGTGAGGACGTCGATCTGTTCATGGAGCGTACGAATGACACGACGAAAAATCGGATTGAAATTCGGGTCTTTCGCCTCGTGTGCATATTCGAGATGCTGCACGGACAACTTCATCGGCGTGAGTGGATTCTTGATTTCATGCGCAACCTGCCGAGCCATTTCCTTCCATGCAAGTTCGCGCTCCGTTTGTGCAACAATCTCGCGGCTCCGTTCGAGTTCATGCGTCATTGTATTGAAGGCGCGCATCAAATCCCCAATTTCATCTTCGCGTGTAACGGGAACTCGAGTCGTAAGCTTGCCTTGCCCGACGCGTTCCGTCGCGCGGATAAGTTCCATGATTGGCAATGCAACCCGTGCGGCAAAAAGAGCTCCGATCGCGAGAAGAATAAGGCCCAGGGCTGCGAAGGTGCCATAGATAAAGCTTGTGGTCCGCGCAATTTCGGCTTCGATGCGCGGCTGCTCGTCCATCGTGGCAAGCGAGAGAATCGCAAGTACTCGCGATCCGTCGGAACTTGTGACCGGTTCATATCCAACGGTGTAATTCTGCGTTCCAATATTGACATTCCCAGTAAAGAACGAGCGCTCGCCAACGAGGACATCTTGCAACGCAGCAGAATTGATCGTCGTCGATAAAAGCGAAGATTCGTACAACTCCGGCCGGCTGCTCGCACGCAAGCGGCCCGCGCCATCGAAGACGCTGAAATCCCTCCCAATGACTTCCGATAAATAATCGACCTCGGTCTGTAGCGATGCGCCAGAGACAGCGGGAGCGGAAGGCTCGATCGTTTTCATCATCCGGTCTTTGATCGCCGTGGCATCCCGTGCCAGGCGGTCCTGTTCTTCGACCTGCGCGCGTTCGGCAAGAAGGTTCCGAGTGACATTCGTGACCACGACAAGCGGAACGAGTGCAATCACAAGGACGATCAGGAAAATGCGATCGCGAAAGTGCAGTGTGAAATGCATGCGGCGCAACGCAATCTGCCGGACGATCAGCAGCGTGACCACAATTAACACGCCGTAGAGCAGACCCACCGCGTTCAATCGGAGTGCGAATTCCAGCGTCCGCGAAAAACTTGGTTCGGGAACGCTCACCGCAAAAATGGCCGGAACGCTTGCGAGCGTTGGAGCTGTAGGCGCTCGATAATAGAGGGTCTGGTAATGCTCTCCATGCAAGACAGTCGGGCTCCAAACGGTGCGAACTCGTTCCAGCTTTCGCTCGACAACGGGCGGCACAGACGATGGGACATCGAGAGCAGGGCTATTGGTCAAGCGCCGCATGTTCGGACGATATTCCGCGATCACAAACTCCCTGCTGGCAATGCGACTGACGGCCGGACTCCCACCGGGTAGGATCGATATTCGTGAGCGCGCGTTGGCAAGCGACGGCAATTCGTTCCAGAGCACGACTGTCACCGAGAGCGCGCTTGGAACGGTTCCAGCGTGTGAAGTGTCCATCACACGAGTGCCTCCCACAATCGCCGGAGTTCCGGAAGAGGTAAAGGAGTTCAGTATGTGCCATTTGTTCGTAGAAGAATCGCCGTCGGAGCGTTCGCGAAGCCGAATAAGTTCCGAATCGAGAGATGGCCTCATTCGATTAATTTCACCTGTTACTCCTAACGTAGCAAAATGGGATTCGAGCTGACCACCCGCATTATAGATGTCGATACTGGCATTCCATATTGGATGTTCGCGCATCCCTTCGAACCAAATCATAAACGCGCGGTCATGGAGGGAGGTGGTATCATGACCTTGCGCACGCCATTCATCGAGATTGGTGCGAGCGAAGTTTAGCAAGCCTTCCGCAGACTGTTCAAGCACCGGTGTATCGACATTCGCATTTTGAAGTACAATGCGCCGAGCGGCATCTTCATCGTTCAGGAGTTGCTTATCGGCAACGAGTGGACTCATGATGAGTGCGCTCACAGCAAGAATAAAGAGGATCGAACGGCTGGAACGCGGAAGCTTGTAAAGAAACGAAGGGCCATCGGCAGTAGGATTGGTAACAATGCTATCGACGACAATCACGGCAACACTCACGAGAAAGGTTAACGCTGCAAGGGCACTTCTAATCCACATGCTCGTATCGCTGAGGGAAGCCTGATCGAATAGCACCACGCTCCCAGCGAGCAATGCCAGGGAAACCATCGAGCCAATCACAATGCGGCTCCAGAGAAGAAGATGCGTTGAGATTGCACCAATGAACGCCCGAAGCGCAGCCGTGAGAACTAAGACTGCTAAAAATAAATAAGCAACCCCAATACCCAGAAAGGAAAGGAGCATCATGAGCGAGCCAGGCTCCGGCAGTACTTCGCCGATGCTGAGATACCGAAGAGAACCGTCATTGACAATCGTTCCGGCCACTGCGCTCAGGCCATCGAGAAGCAGTTCCCATAGGACGATAGAACCGATTCCCAGCAGAAAATAGAGTCCAGCATAGCTTGTTGGTTCCGAGCTGCCACGATCGCGCGAGGTATCTCGGACGAGCCGTTCGCGCGGCATCCAGACAATCCAAAGCATTACGGCCATGGCTGTGGCAAAAACGCTGGTGATAAAAAGTTCGGTCGGATCCTTGGCAATACCAAAGATCCAGTTCGAAGAGAATTCCGAGCCATGTAGAAAGGCTGGCCCCACAAGCATTGGGACGGTTCCAAGTTCTGCAATGATGATACGGACTGCAAACAATGCCAGGAGTGCAAGAAAAGAATAAACGATGCGAGCACCGACCGTCTTCGGTTCGGGCGTTCCTTCCGCGATGGCGTATAGGAACCATAGCATTGCAAGGAATAATACAATGGCCACACCGAACGACCATATCGCGTGCAAGAATTCATAGCCGATCGAAGCTTCGGCTTGCTGTTTCCTGCTAATCGAGAGCACGCCGGTAAAGCTCGTCGGGTCGGCCGGATCCGCATAGAGTTTTTTCCGTTCCCATCGGACGTCGCTACGGACGCTATCGGGCCGCCCACCGAAGGTGATAAAAATACCGCGCCGCAAGTGCCCGGGAAGATCATCGAGGAAATTCGAAGGCAGCGAATTTCCGAGGGGTACTTTGGTCGCCAACTCCTGCTTGGTAACAACGTATGCTTCGGTCCTGCCATCGGTCGCAACCAGCTTTCGAATGGCAATGAGATACGCATAGATCGGGCCATTTTCAAGCAGGAGAGCACGGTCACGATTCGGCAGGAGCATCGCTCCCGTCAGCGCGGTATCGATCCCAAACGTTGCTTCGACGGGTGAGCGCCACGCCAAAAGCTTCCCATCCACCGAATAGATCGCGTATGATTCGCTCGCGCCCGGTCTGTATTGCGATGAGGGAAGGGCTTTGATGCTGTCGGGAATTTTTCTTGCAAAATCATTGGCGCGATCGTTCAGGATAGTGAAGAGCGGCGCCGTGCCGTGATCTGCCAAAGCTGCTTTGAGTCCCGCATCGGCTGTGAGCCAGTCCCGTGTTGCGTCGAGCCACCCCGCGATGGCCTTCAGCCGGTCTTCGGCATGAACCGCATCGGCTGCGGCAGTCGAGGTCTCTTCGGTTTGTTCGAGACCCATCATCTGCACAACATAGCTTCCAGCCCCGGCAAGTGCCGAAATCACGAGGAGCCAAAGCAGAAGCTTCTGAAGCACCTGTGGGGGAGCGGGGAAAGCGCGCCGAACCTGCACCCACAGCCGCTTCCAGCCATAGCGGATGCCCTTCGGTATCGATCGAAGTTCTTTGAGGGTATCCTTCAACATTCGGCGGGCGAAGTTCACTGCTATTGGAAAGCCATCCAAAGCGATCTGGGTTCCACGCTACTGATTTGCAGTGGGAACTGCGCAGAGGATAACATTCACTGCAAAAAGCGATGGAAAAAGATCGATGAGCCAGCGAGGCATCGAATATCCGGAATAGGTCTCCGACACAATCGCATATCCGGCCTCGCGCACCATCCTTCTCGCTGTCGAGAGCGTGAAGAATCGAATATGCGTTTGATCGAGAATTCCCGAATCGCCATACTCGAACTTTCCACCAAGAAGCCCCAAGCGAATGCGAAGATTTGCAATGTTTGGCAGGCTGACAATCGCGAAACCTTTTGCCGAAAGGAGCGCCCGTCCTTCCTCCAATATCCGTTCGGGTTCTTTCGTATGCTCGAGCACATCCCCGAAAAGAACGACATCGAAACGCGCATCAGATGCGACGAGCGATGTCGACCATCCGGGCACTTCGAGATTCGCCATCGTTACCGCATTGAGCCGCAACCTTGCCACTTCGAGAGCAGCTGTGTCCGAATCGATCCCAGTGACGATGCATTGCTTTTTTTGACGCAATGCCTCACCTAAAATTCCCGTATGACACCCGATGTCCAGCACTCGGGAACCGGTCGGAATTATCCGGAACTGAATTGCATGGGTACTCACTGCATCCTCGAGCTTCAAGTCGAAATCATAGGCGTGTTTTTCCATCGTTTTGGGATCCATCGTTTACGAGACAGCTAACGGTTCTAACCCTGAAAGCTTGAGCATCCATTCGTTGATGTGAGCAATCGCCGTGAGCGACATTTTATGCGGCCCGCGATATGCATAAAATTCTACCGGAATCCCTTTCGACTCCAGAAACGCCTGCGTCATCCGCGAGCTTTCGATCGGAAGCACCTCATCGTTCGTTCCATGCGCAAGGAGCGCATGGAAAGCCGTGTTCCAGTTCCGCCATCGCTCGGCAACAGGGGAGGGAAGGAATCCCGACATCGGAACGATTCCTGTCACCTTCAACGTGCCGCGCAAGCCGACAATCAGCGCCATCGCCGCGCCCTGGCTAAACCCCCATAAGAAAAGAGGAGAACGCGATCCTTTGACACGATCGAGATGCCGCTCGATATCTTCGGTCAACAAGCTTTCCGCTTCACCGAACCGCTCACTGTCATCGATTTCTTTCTCGCCGGCGTCTTCCCGAGGTTGAAACCATTCATGGCCGCCAATCCCCGAAGCGTAAGGCGCAGTGATCGAGATGACATGGAATCTGGGATCCAGCATTCCCTGGATCGAAAATATCGTCTTCGCTTCTGCCCCGCGACCATGCAGAAGAATCACCAACGGCCGCACAGCCGATTCTATCTTCGGCTGACGTTCTAAATAAGGCAATGTCGGTTCTTTTGGCAAATGAGTCCTTTCCGATCTATTTCCGCTTTCCATTTCGATTTCCAGGAACCAGGCTCCTTCCGAATTACGTTCGAACCCGACTCAACACGAAAGATCATGGATTTATCTTCGTGCCTTTGGCGAGGTAGCTCAGTCGGTTAGAGCGTCGGAATCATAATCCGCAGGTCGTGGGTTCGAATCCCTCCCTCGCTACAGTTCCCTTTGGATGTTCGCCCAAACAGAGGATAGTTTTCAGAAATTTTATAGTGTGTGTTCAATGCGTTTTCATTTTCCTCTTCCCACAGAAAGAAAAAGGCCCTTTTAAATTTCTCAAAGACATAACTCACGTTTACGCATAAATATCAATAAT
>DASYAJ010000249.1:0-6736 GCA_036501405.1 Kapaibacterium sp. (SeqCode) | reverse complement strand
AGGAGCGAAGCATTGAAAAGGCTGTCGCTGGAATCACTCTCGATCTCTGGGATGAGCGCGACGAGAATGCTGTCGAGGTTTTTGTTGCAGCCATTCACGGCGGGATGGAAATACTTTAAGTACCCCCATACTTTCGCGGCATAATAAAGATGCCTATTGGCATCCGTCTTAGAGGATTGAGCATAGGATGGAGATAAAATTGCGGAAGCCGCGAGGAGCAGCGAGGGAAGCAAAAGGAAGCGTTTCATGGGTGCAAAAATACTACATTTTCGATTCCGGTGGGGGGAAAACGGGTTTGTAGCCGAAACCAGCCACGCAGTTGCCTCGTTAGACTTTTATCATGCAAGCTTATCACACGACTTCGAAGATTTCGCAGAATGGGGCGCTCGTTATTACGGGCTTACCGTTTCATGCCGGCGATGAGGTCGAAGTGACGGTCGAGCCAAAGATCACGGCGCGGGGCCAGATATTCCGCACTCCCTTAGCGGGAGTTCCCGTGGAATATATCGATCCGTTCGAGCCAGCCGTACCGCCGGAAGATTGGGAAGCCATCAACGATGCTGCTTCTTGATACCCATGTGTGGGTGTGGTCGGTCCACAACGACGCGCGCCTCAGCCGCGTCCACCACAAATTGTTAGAGGAGACAGATGCTTCGGAAATTGGCGTCAGCGCGATTTCGTGCTGGGAAATTACTAAACTTGTGTCTCAGGGTCGCTTAACCCTTCATCGTCCAATGGCAGAATGGTTTGCCGGATCGCTCGGAGCGAGTGGAATTCGTTTATTGCCGCTTAGTCCGCAGATTTCGATAGAAGCGAATCATTTACCCGGCGAGTTTCACCGCGATCCCGCCGACTGCATAATTGTGGCTACCTCGCGCATTCATGCCGCAACATTACTCACGGTCGATAAGAAAATTCTTTCTTACGCGCACGTCGAAACAATTTAAGCTACAACCCCGCGTTTGACAGGAGCAGCGCGGGAAGCAAAAGGAAGCGATTCATGGGTTGCAAAGATACTACATTTTCGCTTCCGGTGGGGGAAAAATGGTTTTGAATCGATAACATTCATACTCGGTCTTCATCGCGGTCAACAGCGGTATCGATTCCGGATAAGATTCCTCTCAATGATTGAAGTCGTGTCCGATAGGATGAGATTGCTTCCGGTGTCATTCGCTTTTGCTCCTGAATCGTCCGTTTCATTTCTTCGGCATCCTCATTGGAAATCATTCCCAGAAATTTCAGTAATTCCGACATAGGCGTTCCGGGCGGAAGTTTGGAATGTTTGGGGCGATCCACTTCATCGGAGACGGTGATGGCGATCGCGTGCCCTCGAAACATGGCTTTCAGACGATCGAGAAAGCGTTGATCGAGTTCGTTGGCCGTTATCTGGAATGTGGTCGTCATGAATGATACTACATAATCGGAACCGAAATCATTCTCAAACGAACTACAATATCACGCTTCCCACGCTATCGATTCGTTCGGTCGAGGCTTGATAGACTTCTTCGTAGAGCGGCTGTATTACATCGCGGTGGGTTTTGCCATCCTGGATGGGCTGGCCGAGATCGCCAATCGAGTCATAGGACATGCCTTTGAATTCGGGAACCAGTTTTGCGATTTCCTCGAATACATCTTCGGTGTAAAGATACTTCCAACCTTCTCCGGCCTTATTAGCGACAAGCTGGACGATGCGCCAGGCTTCGCGGGCGTCTCGTTTGTTGCCTTGCGCCCATTTGTCGAACGGGGAACCGAAACGGTCGAGCCGCGACATGTGCATTTGGTCCATGCCGCGCATGTAGTATTTTGTCGTAACAGCGGGACGTAATTGCTGCGCCCATCCTTCGTAATTCACCACCACGCCTTCGTTCTCCGCCCATTGCGATGCGGGAAATACGACATCGGCTCGGCGCGCGGTGATGCTATCGTTCGATGCGAGACACGCGAAAAATTCCACGTTCTCGAATGCTTCGAGAAGCTGCGGATCGTTCAGGAAATCGTCCTGCAATGCAAACACGGCTTTGATTTTGCGCGAGCGAAGAAGTTCCAGCACGGTTTGCTTTGCTTCTTTCTCGCCATAATTGTGCTGATAATGCTCGCTTGAAACTGCGCCGGCGAGTGTTGCGCCATGCGCATTCGGCGTTCGATCGGCTTTGAGGAGCCTCAGCTCATCCTGACCAACAAAGTGCGGAACGAAGGGAATATGCTGCTTGCCAAAGCGCGCTTTCGCAAGCTTCAGCATCGCGTAATTATCTTCAACGGTTGCGAAGGCCGAACCGAGAATCAGCACTTCGTGCTTCGAATATTTCGAAAGTTCCTCGGCGGTTTTTCTCGCGGCGGCATCGTAATCGGTTGGTTGCGCAATGCCATTTGTGGATGATCGCTCATCCACGGTATCTTTCATGCGCGGCCCGCTGATGCGTTCGTCATTGACCGGCGGATAGGTCGTGAGTCGGCCATGATCGCACATCCAATAGCCATTCACATTCGGATTGTTGCGAGGTTCCAATCGCTCGATCACATTATTGCGAACGCCAACACGGATATTGCATCCCTGCGCGCATCCGGGACAAATCGATTCGGTAAACGACATATCCCACACGCGCGCTTTGAAACGGAAATCGCGGCTGGTGAGCGCGCCGACGGGACAAATATCGATGACGTTCATCGAGAGATTATTATCGAAGCCCATCTCGGGATTGGCAACAATCGTTACATGATCGCCACGACTGACGAAGGTGAGCACCGGCTGCTCGGCCACTTCCTGCGCAAACCGAATGCAGCGCGAGCACGAAATACAGCGCTCGGCATCGAAGAGAATTTGCGGGCCGAACGGTACACGCTTATCTTTATGCGTCTTGCCTTCGACGAAGCGCGAGACACCGGAAGAATGCTCGAAGGCATAGTCCTGCAACTTACATTGTCCGGCTTCATCGCAAATCGGACAATCGAGCGGATGATTGATGAGAAGAAATTCCATCACGTCCTCGCGGCCAACGATGGCTTTGTCCGAAATGGTCTTGACGACCATCCCTTCGGAAGCCGGGGTGGCGCAGGCGATTTGCAGCTTCGGCATTTTTTCGACCTCGACCAAGCACATGCGGCAATTTCCGGCGACGGTCAGGGCCGGATGCCAGCAAAAGTGGGGGATGTCCATCCCGTTGTCGAGCGCGACCTGAATGATCGTCTGGCCTTGTTGTGCTTCGTATTCGTTTCCGTCGATAGTGATTTTAGGCATGTCGTATCGGTTGTGGGAGTGTCAAACATCACGACACGCCGAATTTATCCCTATGGAAGTGCAATTTGTACTAAAGGTCCTTCAAAACTTCTCGGACCAGCGAAAGCCATCGCATCGAAGGTTCTGCCGAAAAGTTCCCTTCCTGTTGTGTGTTTGCGAACGCCGCCCCATTGCTTGAAGAAAAATTCCACGCCGGCTTCTTCACACTGGGCGTGAATCGATTCGACCCATTCGCGTTTCATCGAACGCGCTTTCGGACCCGATTCCCCGCCGACAATAACCCAATCGATCCCATTCAAATCGAGATGATCGAGAGGGCCAATTAATGGTTCCAACGACAAGAACCGCACCGAAGCCGGAACGAATTTCAGATCGTCGAGCCGATGAATCACGCGTTTGTCTTCGATGCTCACGCCCATCCAGACATTCGGTGACCACGGCAAACCACCCGAAACTTTTTTCAGCCGATCGCTTCGTTTTGTCAGCACTTGATAGGTATGCTGTGGCGTTTCGGCCATTGTTTCGAAAACTTTTCGAATAAATGTCAGCGGGACTTCGGGATGGAAGAGATCGCTCATCGAATTGACGAACACGGTGCGCGGCTGTCGCCACGAACGGGGCGCGTCGATAAGATCATGGTGCAGCGTGACCTTGAACTTATTGCGGTACCGATCGGAACGCATGGCGTGTAGCCGCTTGGCCATCCGCTCGGCGTAGCAATTCTTGCACCCCGCGCTGATTTTCGAGCAACCCGTTACCGGGTTCCAGGTCATGTCTGTCCATTCAATCGAAGAGAGTGTCGCCATTGCGTTTATCTATAAATTGAAGTGCGTTTGCTTTATTAAAATAACCTTTTCTTATAGTTCCATCATCAGGAAGGGCTTTGAGCAGTTTTCTATCATATATTATTCGTAAGATTTTATGAAAATTCCAAAATGGGGTTTCATTCAAAATGTACATTTCGACTTCTTCCCGCTTCGGAGAAGATCCTTTAAATCTTTGCCAAATACTCTCCCAATAATCGGCGGGATCATCAAATTTAAAGAAAGATTCCTGTCCAATGAGCGCATCTGAAAAACGGTATTCGCCCGATTGATCGATTGTTTTCATAGCTTGCTTCATTTCGATGAGACCCTTCGGATTTTGGCTTGCAAAAATTAGAAAAAAATCCAAACCACTACCTTTTGTACGCATCTCAAATGAAAAAGCATAATTGACACTCGGAAGCCTTCGAAGATTTTTCTTATATCTTCCAACCAAATTACGGCAAAAAAGATTAAATTTAGTTCCATTTAGATCATTCCGCCAGCCATTTTCGCCCATGATTTCATCCATCAATTCAGCATTATCTTTATTTCTGCCAATACCATCAGCATCGAAGTTTATTAAGACTTCGGAGGTCGGGCTCCTCAATAAATCGGTTACAACGCTCCAAGGGACACCCTTAGCCCCGAAAGGATCAAGAAATACAAATAGAGGCGAACGAGTCGTGAAGCTACTTGGGAATTGCTTCTTCAGTTCGGGGTATACGCTTTCGAACTCACCATTTAATAAATGGATGTTGAATCCATTTACCACAGGAAGTTTCTGCACATGATTTTGAAGGTGTTCGAATCGGTCTTCGTCAGCTTCTATAAATACAAAGTCAAATTTTGCAGATGGAGCTTGTGAACGAGATCTAAGCGCCGCCTTGATCATAGCGATTGGCGAGCCTTGCACATTGTCCTCATATTTCCCTGGTCCCGCGAATCCATCAACAATGAGAAATTCCTTTGCGCCAGCAAGCCCAAGTACACGCACCCATCGCACCAAATACTCTTCAACGAGTTTAATTTTTGCGACTGTATGAGGAGGTGCAGGCCAGAGAGTTCCTTTCTTACTTGACATCGTTCCGACTGATTAATTAAATAGAATAGTGCCCCGTTTCCTCAGAACAAATGAGCACCTACTAAGAAGTTCCGCTATCTCCTTGAATTTTTGACAGTATTCCGATCCGGCGATTTATCTCTCCTGTGAGATTTTTCTGAGGTGTAGCTCAATTCGTCACTAACGCTCGACTTGTTTTCTTCGCCAGTGAGTAGAGATACTCCGGCGCGAGATCGGTTCCATTGGGCCACTCGATGGTGTGGGTGTCGGGATTTGCAGCGGCCAGACGAAACAGATCGATACCTTTCAGCTTGCTGAAGAGAGGTCCATAGAGTTCTTGCTCGAGATTCACGACGGCTGAAAAACCATTGCTAAAAACGATCTCAAGATTATAGGCCGAAACGTATCGAACAGATTTTACCGATTCCATACTTAATCTAATGGAGTGATTTTGTGTAACGTGCCTTCCTTCTCGATAAACTTCGTGCTCGCTTCCCACTTCATCCCCAACGCTTCGGCGCGGCCCAGCTTTTTCATGCTGTCTGTCGTCCCTGTTCGCGTTTTAATGCATCGAGCACGAACTTTCGTGCGAGCGCGTGACGGGATAAGTGATATTTTTCCGCGACGGATTTCAGGTTCTCGACATCTTCTTTCGGAATCATAAACTCGATCAAGTCCTCACTGAGCTTGAGGTTCGGAAAGGCGTTTGGGCGATCGATCACCTCCGCTTTGGACCAATCGACATAATCGCTGGATTCATGCGTAGCCCAGAACGCGCGCTCCTCATCTTCCGATTGAAATTGCGGCAAGGTTTTAAGGTTCTTCTTCATAATCCTGGCGGTCCTTCTGACTCATATCGCGTGCGGAAATCACACGGATTTTGGTCTTCCGAATAGTAAACGCAATATGGAGCTTTCGGTTCTTCTTTGTTTTGCCGAGCAAGATAGCGGTCCTCGATCTGCGAGTGTTAATTTTTTCTCGGCAGCCAATTTTTTCCGGTGGATCGTTTGGACCGAAAAAATATTTATGATATTCCTGAAACATTTTTGATATTGCGGTGTTATATTTGAGTACGCACTATGGGCACCTATTGCTGTGAGAAAAAAAACAAGGATGATGCTTCCACAGCAGCAGATCGCTCGGGGGTACTGATGCAACGCTTTCAAAATCAACTATTTATAAAGGAAACTACCATGAGATACGCTACACGAAATCGGCGGAAACTGACGTTCGAAACGCTGATGGAAATGCCGAGCGAACCGGAGTCGCAGGCATTTTATACCTATACGGAAGGGGACGATAAAATCGAAGTGCTGAACGATACGTTTACCCTGGTGCTCTCGCGCGATGTGCGGAAAAATTCCCGGATTGCGGCGGAGATGGCTTTGGCCATTGCTAAAGAGAACGCGGATCACGATGTCTTCTATGTTAATACGTATGCCGGTATGGCATTGATGAAAGAGGCGTTTTCCAAGGCGCTGGATAAATCGGGGATGGCACCGCTTCAACCACCCCCCAGCCCCCGCCTTGAAAAGGCGGGGGAGTATATTGAAAAGGCGGGGGAGAGTAGTGAAAAGGCGGGGGAGAATTGGGCGAACGTCGGTGGCGGAAAGGCGGGGGAGAGTAGTGAAAAGG
>DASYAJ010000248.1:0-1844 GCA_036501405.1 Kapaibacterium sp. (SeqCode) | reverse complement strand
AAGGAGTTGCCAAATCACGGGGATTAGTCAGGTATTTAAAATCATCCGAATCGATGGTGACCGTGATTCCTGTTACAGGATTTCCGTTAAAAGTAAATGTCGATGGCAACCAAGAAATCCCGCTATCGATCGATTCAAATAATGTTGTATAATAAGGGTCCTCGGAGCCACCTGTCGCAAAAAGAGTTCCGTATTTTGAAACCGCAAAATCAGTGATGTTGAGTGCAGAACCGATGATGGTCTTAAATCCATCGCTTTCTAATTGAGGCGCCTGTACGATTATACCGTCTGAAAATAATTGATGCCCTTGCGTGGAATCTCCGGCCATGAAAAGGAGGTGATCCGTAGTACCGTATCCAAATGGAGAATTTACGAAGAATTGAGTCGTACGACCTGTATCGAGACTTTCGAATACTCGTTCGCCATAATTATCGGAAAGAAACGAAGAAGGTCCACGCTGCTCCAATGTTGGAGCCGAACCGCGGTCGCAGTTCGGAGTCAGATTCGTAGAATCGATAACCCATGTTTTTCCATTGTCGTACGAACGACCCAGCTGGTGATGACTATTCTCCAGAAGCATCAGGATGCCTGGAGATATTTCGAACAACGGTCCATTCGGCGGAATGGAGTCCACCGTTTTCCATTGGCCACTTTCAAATCGAACGAGTCCGGCACCCGGTCGATAACCAAACAAAACCCGATCGCTTGTTACACCGACCAAATATAGGATGGAGTCCATATTTGTGGAACCTATAAATTCATTCCAGGTCAAGCCGCCATCGCTCGATGCGACGACACGAAAATTAGGATCCCCTAAAATTCCGCACATAAAGTCCTCCGCAGGATCGGCCACAATATTATCTCCGAACGGCGCATTTGCATTGTGAATCCAATGCGCACCGTAATCGGTCGTAAGGTAACCATCGACGAGCATTCCGGCCGATGTAAATTGAATCGGACCCTCAAGATTGTATATTCCATCATACCGTGTGGATTGGAATGGTCCTGCGCGATTTGCCGTCCATGTCATCCCGTGGTCTGTAGAACGATAGAGCAAATCTGTTCCACTGACGAAATAATCTCCATTCGGAGCAACAGCAATGCTGGCAATATTGGCTGGTCCGCTGCATGGCAGCCATTCCGAATACTGGCAATGAGCAGAGGCGGGCAGCAGAACAATTACAGATAGGAGCAAAACGGCAAATTTCGAATTCATAGGCAATACTAAACGAATGAAATGAAAGCGATTGAGCTTTTTCATACAATTTTGTTCCTTCTATGATTCCCGGTTCACGTTCGCACCTACTTACCCTTTTTTGCGTTAATATCCCGCGAATTCATAAATTTGCGGGAGAATAGTGCCAAAAGCTAAAGCGAAGAAGCAGACCAAGTTCATTTTTATCACGGGCGGCGTTGTTTCGTCGCTTGGAAAGGGGATTGTCTCTTCTTCTTTGGGTCTCTTGCTGAAGTCCCGCGGATTGAGCGTCACCATTCAGAAATTCGATCCCTACATCAATGTCGATCCCGGCACGATGTCGCCCTATCAGCATGGGGAAGTTTATGTCACGGAAGATGGCGCGGAAACCGATCTCGATCTCGGACATTATGAGCGCTTCCTGGACGTCAACATGACCCGCGCCAACAACACGACGACCGGGCAAGTCTATAACGAAGTGATTCAGCGCGAGCGGCGCGGTGATTATTTGGGTGCGACAGTCCAAGTCGTGCCGCATATCACCGACGAAATTCGGCGGCGAATGCTGGCGCTTTCGAAGACAGGGAACTTCGACGTCATCATCAGCGAAATCGGCGGGACAGTCGGCGATATCGAATCGCTCCCATTC
>DASYAJ010000247.1:0-1537 GCA_036501405.1 Kapaibacterium sp. (SeqCode) | reverse complement strand
CGCAGATTACGATCGATACGCTCGATAGCGCGACGTATCTCATCAAGCCGGTGTCGCTCAAGCCTTTGCCGGAATGCCCCGGCGCAATCGACTTCACAGTGCAAGTCGAAAGCCCGTATATATCTGCTTGCTACACCGTCCAAGCGGTCGATTGCTGGGGCAATAAGAATCGATTGCAGACCTCTTGCCACACGCCGCTTACCGATACGTGGTGCCCGAACGACACCATTATACAGCTTGGCCCCGATTCGATTGCAGTCATCTTCACCGATATTCATACGGGTGTCAATTACGATGGCGGTATCGATTCGATTTGGTTCTCGAACATCCGCAATATGACGATGCTGTATAAGGGCGTTTCTTCTACTCCGCCCCATTCGATTCACGAACCGAAGATCGGAGCGTTCCCGAACGTCTATACCACCATCGATACGGTGATCCTTTTTGTGACCGACGCTCGTGACAGCTTATTCGACTCGATCTGCTGGAATGCCGTCGATAGCGCCGGCAATTCGCTCTGCTCGAATAACACTTTCTGCTGGTCGGTGCCGCTATTGAAGGATACCTCGGCGCCACTGATCACGATTGCGCCTGTGAATTGCGACAATCTCTCGGTGACGGTCGCGGATAATCGCAGCCCGCTCGACCTTGGCGTCGATTCGGCGTGGCTCGACGCGACTTCGAATTTCCAGCCATTCCGCCGCCGCGATTCAGGAGCGCCTTTCTTTACGTTCCCGCTCACCCGCATTGCCGATACCGCCTCGGCCCAGACCTCTATTTCCGTGATCGACGATTATGGCGTGCTCTATCAACATCCGCTCGGCCATATTACGACAGCGGACCTCTCGATTTATAAACAGGATCTTGCGATGAAAGCGACAGGAATCGTTTCCGAGAGCATCAGTTCATTCCCGCATCAATTCAAGGTGCCGGTCTTTTTGCTTTCGACCGATACATTCTCTCTTTCGACGAAGGGAATCAATCAGTATCAGTTCACTTTCCATCTTACCGGTTCACAAAAGCTTGCGTTTGTCGGAACGGCGCTCGCAGTCAATACTCCTCCGGGATGGTCCGCAAGCGTAGCACCCGTTCCGCCTGCTGCCGGCGCGTGGCCGGGGCCATTTACTGTTACCGGCACTGGTCCTGCCTTGACCGATCCAGAACGGTTCGACACGCTGTGCTATCTTGTCTTTGTCGCAAATGCTCCGACGGATGTAGAGGTAGGAAATATTATCGTCGATTCGGACCAGTGTGGCGCCGGTGTGGTCTATAACGGTGGAACGGAAACGAATCAAACGACTGCCGATTATAATGTGACGCTTCCCGCGCCAACCGGGCGTATCAATGGCGGCTCTATCGTGCTTGCCGATACGTGTGCGGCCATATTGGTTTCCGGTTCGCTGAAGCCGACGTATCTCGCCATCGAGCCGATCGTTCCGAATCCTTCCCTGGATGTCTCCTCGCCCGTGAATGTACAGTATGCCGTTCCGGACTACGGCGAGTCGGGCGGAACCTTCGTTCGAATGGAACTCTTCAA
>DASYAJ010000246.1:0-2579 GCA_036501405.1 Kapaibacterium sp. (SeqCode) | reverse complement strand
CGTCGAATGCGCGGGATACGACTGAGGACGATTTTCTCGATCAGGTCGATAATCTTGGCATTGTCTATAATGGCGAGACGCATGAGGAGCAGGTCGAATATTACTTCACGCTGCCGAAGCAGAATCTAGAACAGGGGATGGACTTCATGGCTACGGCAATCACTTCGCCGCTCTTCAAGCCGGACGAATTGCATAAGCAGAAGGAAGTGGTGCTGGGCGAGTTCGATCGCGATGAAGCGCAGCCTTTTTTCAAGTTCAATCGGAAGGTATCGGAGGCATTGTGGGGCGATTGGATGTCACGAAAGGAACCATTGGGCGAGCGTCCGGCCATTCTTGGCGCAACGCAAGCCAAGATGCACATCATCCAGAATAAATATTACATTCCGAATAATTCCCTCCTCATTATCACCGGCGATGTCACGGCGGATCAGATCAAAAAGCTCGCACCCGAATATTTCGATCGCTGGAAACGGGGTCCCGATCCTTTTGCAGAAAACCCTCCGCAACGGGTTCCCGATCTCACCGCCGCGAAATTAGTGCTCGATACCATCGACGATCCCCGCGCCGTCGTGAAAGTCTATTGGCATGGACCCTCCATCGGCTTGGACGATAAGGGAACCTACGTTGCGGACGTATTCAGCAGCATCATTACGCAGCCGGAACATGAGTTCAGCAAGTCGCTCACGGAAAGCGGTTTGGCGCAGAGCGTTTCGTTCTGGTACTACACGCAGCGGATGGTCGGGCCGATTATGACCGACATCGTTACGACGCCCGATAAACTACAGCCCACAATGGACGAATATTGGAAGCAAGTTTCGAAGTTCGACGATCCGAACTACATCACGGACGAGCAATTGCAGACAGCGAAGAATGTACTGCGATCGGAGACACTCTATCGCAGCGAGAAGCTGAGCACGTTTTCGCATGACCTGGCCTTCTGGTGGGCGGCCGCTGGTCTTGATTATTACGGTCATTACCTCAACGATCTCAGTAAAGTTACCAAGCAGGACGTGGCGGACTATGTTCACCGCTATATTCAGAACAAGCCCTATGTGCTCGGCTTGGCGATGAGCAAAGGAGCGTTTCAAACGACACCGGCCACCTTGCAAACGCTTGGGAACCCACGGCTTGGAGTGCAGCCATAATTCGGAATGTTCACGAACGAGTATTGGATGCGGTTGGCATTGAGCGAGGCCGCGAAGGCTTTCGATCTCGATGAAGTTCCCATCGGGTGTGTCATCGTGCAGAATGACAAAGTGATTGCGAAAGGGCACAACCTGACCGAGCAGTTGAAAGACGCAACCGCCCATGCGGAAATGATGGCGATCACCGCGGCGAGCGCGGCGCTCGAATCGCGATACCTGACCGATGTGACGCTCTATGCGACGATCGAACCGTGCCCAATGTGTGCCGGTGCGATTGTGCTTTCCAGGATTTCGAAGCTCGTCTTCGGTGCTTACGATGCGAAAGCCGGTGCTTGTGGAACGCTCTATAACATTCCGGAAGATGCACGGCTAAATCATCGGGTGCAAATCGTTCCCGGTGTGCTGGATACGGAATGCGCCACAATCATGCAGGACTATTTTCGAAAACAACGGACTAAAACGCCCGCTGCAGCCGGAAAATCCATCGCGGATCGGCTTTGATGTCGGTACGCCATGTTGCGCCGATCTGGATGCCGTTGGTCCATCCGAGTCCAATGCCATAGTCGTAAAGAATGGAACTTGCGCCGCTGAATTGAAATCCTTGCACGATCGATTCATCGGTTCCCGCGATGCCCATTTTCCCGAAATCGTTGTAGAGCACGATGTTAAAATCGGAAGAGTGGAAGAACGAGGAGAGCATTTCGAGATCGAACCGAATTTCGGTATTTAGCAGCATCATCCGGTTCCCAACAATGCTTTTGTTGTAAAGCGCGGGAAGGGAACTCGGTCCGCCGAGATATTCGAGCTTTTGCGAGATCAAGTCTCCAGTCGTGGCTTCGTAGCGGAATCTGGCGTCGAAGTTGAAGCCGTTGAACAGCGGCCAAAAGCCACGCCCATCGAGTAAGTATCGGTTGAAGCCGAAATCGGAGCCGGGCATGTGGCCAAGTTCCACCTGTGCAAGGGTACTGCATCCTTTTAGTTGCTCGATCTCTACGCTGTCACCCCAGATATTCGCGATCGATCGGGAGCGGGTATGCACCCTTTCATCGCGTGCTTGGAGCACGAGCGAATTCATCAAGCCAGGCATCGCCGGACGGTTCGGGGGCAGCACTTTGTCGCCGCCGAATCGACCATAGAAAACATTTTGCGAAAGCGAATCGTAATGATCGCTTCGCCACTCGGCGCGAAGTTCCGAATGCATTCCAGGCCGGAACGCAAGATAGCCATCCCATCCAGCAAGTTTGTAATAATCCCGAAAATCTTCGCGAGCGAAAAAAGCATCTAACGCATTTTCGAGTTTATCGGCGCGCCAGGCATCGTCGGTGGAAGTGATGTTATGGAACCCCGCTCCCACAGCCAATGTCGGAATGGCGTGCAGCCGTTTCCAGGTATCGGTATCGCCTCCTTCCGCCTTCTGTTGTTCGCCCTGGCTTT
>DASYAJ010000245.1:0-12679 GCA_036501405.1 Kapaibacterium sp. (SeqCode) | reverse complement strand
TCCCCATTGCGCATTGTTCATCAACGATCGGATCGATATAGCTATGGCGATAGGAGCAGATGGAATTCATCTTCCAGAATCGAGTTGGCCAGCAACACTGGCGCGTAGGGTGTTTCCGAATTTCACCTACGGTGTAAGCGTCCATTCGTTGGAGGGAGCATTCATGAAATCGGAGATGCAGGTTGATTTTATCGTTTTCGGTCCCGTCTTCGATACGCCATCGAAACAAGCAATGGGAATGACTGCGACGGGGATCGAGGCATTGCGCGACGTATGCAGCGCGGTAACCATTCCCATCATTGCCATTGGCGGAATGACACCGAAGCGAGCCGCTCTCTGCCGTAACGCCGGCGCGCATGGCGTGGCAGTGATGAGCGATCTGCTCATGGCATCGAGCCTTACGGAACGAATGGCAGCGTATCGGGAGGAGCTTGGATCGCTATGAAATCGCTCGAAGGACTCCATGCTATTATAGGCGGCGCGTCGTTCGAACGAACGCTGGAACTTGCTCGGATCGCCGATGATGAAGGTGCGGCCGTAATTCAACTTCGCGAAAAATCGCTCCCGACTGCTGAACTGCTTCGGATGGCCGATGCCGTAAGGAACGTCGTGCATCGCGCGGCATTCCTTGTGAACGATCGCGCCGATATCGCTTTCGCTGTTGGTGCCGATGGCGTTCATTTAGGACAGGATGATCTCCCAGCGGAAGTAGCGCGAAAAATTCTCGGTCCAAATGCAATCATTGGTATGTCTGCACCGAATGTGGAACTCGCCCGCGAAGCGGAACGAAACGGAGTGAACTATATTGGTTTCGGTCACATGTTTCCGACGAATTCAAAAGTGAAATTATCACCGCCACAGTCCATCGATGCGCTTCAGGCCGTCATTGACGCAATACAAATCCCAGTTGTGATAATCGGAGGAATTGGGATGGAAAATATAGCGCAGATATTAGTGCCAAACCTGGGAGGAGTCGCGATCATTCGCGCCATTCGCGATGCGGTAAATCCTCGGGAAACAATTCGAATGCTGGTACGAACATTGGAGGACCATCATGCTTACACATGAAGAGCAGGAACGATATTCTCGGCAGATCATTCTTTCCGAATTCGGAGTGGAAGGACAAGAGCGATTACAAAACGCTCGCGTATTGATCGTTGGTACTGGCGGACTCGGTTCGCCCGCCGCGCTATATCTTGCTGCGATGGGAGTAGGAATTCTCGGAATCATCGACGACGATACGGTCTCGCTTTCGAATCTTCATCGCCAGATCCTTTATACTCAGGACGATGCGGGAAAACGGAAAGTTCCAGTTGCAGCAGAGCGCCTTCGGAAAATCAATCCCAATGTCAACATCGTTCCCGTCTGCGATAGGCTCAAGCGCGAGAATGCGGTCGATATGTTCCGAAATTACGATCTCGTGCTCGATGGTACCGACAATTTTGCGACTCGCTACCTTGTCAACGATGCCGCGCTCATGCTTGGTATTCCACTGATTTCTGGATCTATTCTGAAATTCGAAGGACAGCTTACCGTCGTTGGATTAGATCATGGCCCATGCTATCGCTGTATTTTTCCGGAAGCGCCAAACTCGGATGAGGTTCCCACCTGCTCCGAGGCTGGTGTTCTCGGCGCGCTCGCGGGAACGATGGGAACGATGATGGCAATCGAAGCGGTGAAAATTATTACGAAGATAGGCGAGCCGCTTGCCGGTCGTCTTTTGATCTATAATGCGTTTCGCTCGACATTTCAAGCGATAAAAGTCGATCGAGATCCGGCATGTCCCTATTGCAGCGTTGCTCGTGAAGAACGGAAATTATTGAATCAGTATGAAGATCTTTCTTGTACCGTGGATGAACTATCGTGGGAATCGTTCTCATCGAGAGGAATGTCGCTGATCGATGTCCGTGAGGAATGGGAATTTCAATCGCAACCGTCTCGCGGGAATCTTATTCCACTTCGCGTATTACTGGATCGCATAATAGAATTGCCGCAAGAAGAATTCGCGGTCGTGTGTGCATCGGGGATTCGAAGTTTGAAAGCGGTCCAGCTTTTGAAAACGAAAGGCATTCGAGCCTGGAGTATCAAGGGCGGCATGCAATCCGCCCGAAAGAATCGACCGGATAAATTGGCAGAGACAGAATAAAAAAAAGTAAACGCTCTTTTCCAGGACTTCGTTTAGGAAGTTATGTCAGTTCTATTTCTCACAGGCGCAACGGGTGCGCTCGGTTCTACGGTCCGGAGCCAATTTTTGGAGGCTGGTTGGTCGGTTGCAGGATTTTCTCGAAAGGGAGACAATTTCGAGCATCCCGCCTACCGATATTACTCTGCGAATATGATGAATGAGGCAGAGGCAGACAAAGCCTTTGCTGCGGCTTATTTGGACGTCGGTCCTCCAAACATGCTGATCGCAACCATTGGGGGAGTGAGGCCATGGAAGCAAGTGAAAGAAATGCCAGCCGATGAGTTTCGATATCTGTTCGAATTGAACCTCATGAGTTTTTTTGTTGCATCGAAACTGGCCATGAAGTTAATGTCGGCGGGAGGAACGATTATTTCCATCGGAGCCGAGTCTGCACTTCAGCCTCCGGCGAATAAAGCGGGGTATGTCGCAGCCAAAGCGGGGGTCGTTGCGTTTACTCGCGTGCTGGCTGAAGAAGGGAAGTGGATCGGAATTAATGCGAACTGTATCGTTCCCACCGTGATTCGCACGGCATCAAATGAGCAGTGGGGAGATCCCAATGACATCGCGAAATGGACGGAACCAAAGGACATTGCCGCGATGTGCCTCTTCCTTTCGAGCGATGCGGGAAAAGCCGTCAACGGCGCCACGATTCGAATGACGAACCGATTGTAATTATGCTTCCGCTTTCACGATTGCAAGCTTTTTCCAGACCTCTTCCACATGCGGAACGAATTGCGCCTGTAAGCCATAGATGACATCGTCAACATATTCTTCTGTCCGCATTCCAACGAGCACCGAAGAAACCTGCGGCAAACTGCGGAGAAGCAGCAGGGCCTTTTGCGATAAGGAAAGATCGCTATATTCCTTCCCAATGAGCACATCGAGCGCCTGATGGATTTTCATTCCACGCGCATGACCCCGATTTGTGTAGTAGTTCGTGATGTGCTCGAACATTTCATCGACCGTTTCCGCGTAGGTCGTGAGGAATGTCATCAGCGCAGGAGAGCGTTCGGGAACCGCCTGAAGAATGTTGAACGCATATTGAATGCGCGGAGCAAGAATGTTGTGCGAGATTTCCTGCCATTCTTCCATACTCGAAAATTCCTTCCAGTTCCCATCGTGGAGATTTCTTCCAAGCGTTAAAAATTGTTGCAAAGCCGTATTCGATTGCTCATCCAGCTCCAATTCCGGTAATTGACGCGAAATAAAATGTTCTTCTTGAAGTTTAAGATCGTGGAGAAGATCGTCGAGATCCTGCTCAGGGGGAACGTCGCGTTCGGGCACATCTGCCAAGCGAATAAGTTGCTTCCCTGCGAGCGCGTTCAAAGGACGATTGATAAGGACGCCCAGGTTTTTTTCTTCGCAATATTCCAGAACCGTCTCGGTGCCACGCCGTTGATTGCGTTCGGCAATCGCTCCCGGCTCGAAAAGGTTCATCGGGAACTCGATCACGCCAAAATGGTGATCGTTCCCACCCACTTCTTCCGCGAATTGCCAGATATGTTCAAGCGACGTTCGCTCCGGCGCATCTTCCGGCTTGGGAAATGTGTTGGAACTAATGCCATACCACCGAATGCGGCCTCGCGCAACTTCCGTTTCGAGATAAGCGAACGCTTGTTTGATTCGCCGATGATATTCCTCGCGCGCTTCGTCCGCAGGAATTTCTTCCCCGAGTGCCCACTCGAGATAATATTCGGGATTATGGAGCAGATACACATCGATAGTCTGGACCTGCAATCGTTCCAACGAATCGTCGATTTGATCGCGCAAAAAATCGGGATGAATGGAATGCCAAAGCCCCTGGCTGTGGCGCACAAGTTCCGTGAGTTCGGAACCCGGAGAATGATCGGCATGAGCGGTATTGGCACGACGCAGCATTTCTTCAAAGAGCTCGCCCTGAATATACCCGCCTTTGGTGACAAGAATAATTTCCTCGCGTGCTATCGTTCCCTGGCCAATCAGTCCGGCCACGACTTCGCCAATGAGTCGCTCCGAGTTCCCACCTGCATAATTCGAGGACGTATCGATCAGGTTCACGCCCATCCTCAGCGCACGCGCCAGCGCCGCACGATGCTCCTGCACTTGCAAATGCACGCGATACGACCCAAACCCGACGCCGCTGCACGCAAGCCCTGTGCGTCCCAGCTTCCGGTACGCCGCGGACCAATCGGCGTGCTTTTTGGCAATGCGTACTGTAGCCTCCGGTTCCGCAAAACCCGGAAGAAGGCTGGGGTGATCCTGAATAGCGCCGGCGGAAGTAATGAGCATGGATTATTTGGTTGAAACGATGAAGGCGACACCCTGACCGGGAGTAATCGGAGCCTCGTAATCTTCATACACAAGATTTTTTATTTGCTCAGAACTGACCTCTGACCAATTTCCATAGCGAGTCTGCTTGGCAAAAAAGCGAACAATCCTCGGATTAGGAACGACTTCCTTAATGCGTTCCAAATCGTAAATCCGCATGTTCCTGCGAGTTGTTGCCTTGCCGGCAGGCATTGTAAGAATAAGGTCTCCGCCCGGTTTTAGAGCAGTCCATAATTTTTGAATGGCTACTTTATCGCCATCCGATTTCTCGGGATCTCCATAGCCGGTCAATCCAACGTGTTCTACCGTCGAAATAGAGCAAACCACGTCGAAAAAATTTTCGGGAGGATTCCATGTGAGAATGTCTCCTTGAGTAAATTTGAAATTGGGATGTTCGAAGACGTAGTTTCGAAAATCAAGGCCATGAACTTGATAACCCAAGCTTGCAAGGTGAAGTGGAAGAAGGTCTTCGACGCAGCCAAAATCCAAAACAGTTTTCGCATTTGGGTTCAAATGCTGAAAAAAAAGAGGATATTCGACGATCCGATCCCCAAATAGAGGCTTGAATTGAACACCAAGAATTCTTGAAAGAGCCATTTGAAGCCTTTTCATAAGCAGATCCAGCCGAGTCCCGTCCCAGCCTTCAAAAAGAAGGCTTTTATGGACTTTGTACATTTTTATTGTCTCGTAATCGATTTTTGCCATACTAAAAGTGGGTTTGAAAAGCGAAGAATAGAAACTTGTAGTCGGCTTAATGAGTGCCGCCTTGGAAAAAATAGGGGAATTTTCAATCGGTTAATTTCCTTGGAACAGCCATGAGATCGTTTGACGCACCAAGACTTGATAGTAACGAAATTGCATTTTATAATGCGAAGGGATATTTGCTCTATCGCAAACCAGTCCTGCACCAATCAAAATTTCAAGCATTGAAAGAGCACTTCGAAGGAAAATTAAGTTTGCTCCCAGCGGATGTTCGTCCTGAACAAATGGATGTTCCACATTTCACCGACATCAAATTATTCGATTGGCTTTTTGCCGATGAGATTCTGGACCTCGTAGAGCCTATTATCGGACCGGACATTGCTCTTTTTTCAAGCCATTTTATATCAAAGCCTGCCGGAAGCGGAAAAAGAGTGCCCTGGCATGAAGATGCAAGCTATTGGAAAAAAATGATCGATCCCATTGAGGTCGTGACTGTATGGCTGGCAATTGACGATTCGGAAGCGGAGAATGGATGCATGTATGTCATTCCTGGAACCCAGGGCCATGGGTTTTCGGATTATGACAGTGTCGATCCGAACCAAAATTTATTTCCAATCGAGATTAAGAAAGGCCGTTTTGATGCCAGCAGAGCCGTTCCATGCGAATTGAAGGCAAACGAGGCAAGTCTTCATCATAGTGGATTAATTCACGGTAGCCCCCCTAATCTTAGCATAAGGCGACGTACTGGCTACACTATGAGATACATGCCCACCACTGTGAAGGCACTCGGCGGCATTTCCGAACTCGGTCATTCGCATATTAATTATCTTGCACGAGGACAGGATCGAGTTGGCAATCATTATGGCGATCCGACTAAAATATATCCAGAGTTGGCTCGATACCGAGAATTGTCGATCAGGAAGGGACATTAAAATATCAGCAAACTAAAAAGCCCGGCGATGAGCCGGGCTTCTTTTAGTATGTAGGATGTAATTTCTATTGCAAAATTCCGTACTTTAGAGTGGTGATTGTACTTCCGACAGTTACCCGAACGAAGTAAATTCCGGAAGATTGATTTGAGTTAAGCGGAATCGAAAAAGATCCCATAGAAAAGTTAGCCGTTTGGTTCGGCGTAATGGTCCTGCCAGTTGATGACATTATTTCCCACGAAACGGTGGCCGGTCCCTCTAATTGTAGTTGCAGCATCGGTTGATTAGACGAAGAGATTTTGATCGATGCGATGGAATTCGGAGCATTTGGAGCGGTCACAGCAGCAAAGTTTTGAGGCATTGCTTCATAGGTCAGGAGCGCATGATCTGTAACGTCAAGAACTTCGGAAGTTTGTGTGAAGCTATAATCGCCTGTAATGCCTCCGGCCACTAAAATCATGTCTTCTGGCAAAGAGCTATTGACAGTCTGATGGAGAAGGCACTGACCATGATAGCTTCTTTGGATGTTCAATTGTGGAGCGAAAAACCATCGTTGGTTCGGCTTATCGTACCATTCGCAGGTAGGGGTCATATCTCCAGTGAATGAAGTGCCTGTCACATCATCGATGAGCCCTCCAGTAACTAAAAAACGATCTCCAGCAAGCAAAGAGCTTCCGTTCCAGGTTGCTGGCTCCATCATGGCTGAGGTCGAAGCCCAGGTAGAATAATCGCCAAATAAAATTTCAGATCCAGGCGCACAAGTACTTGGGGAATTGCGTCCGCCTGAAGCAAGAACGGTTCCATCACTAAAAGTAACTAAGGAACCCTTTATTCGCGATTGATTCATACTACCAGTGGCGTTCCAGGTATTGGAAACGGGATCGTAAATTTCAGACTCGCTGAAGTAATCGCTTCCAGATCCGCCATCACGTCCCCCGACAACCAGAACGCGTCCATCCGGTAAGAGCGTAGCAGAGTGGTCGTGTCGTGCGAGAAGCATGGGGGCCACTGTATGGCATGTCTGCGTTGAAGGATCGTAAATTTCGCACGAGGTGAGAACATTACTTCCGTCATATCCTCCGGTTATAAGAATAGTCCCGTCATTTAAAAGCGTGGCCGTATGATTTTGTCTTGCAAGAGCAAGCGAACCGCCATTCAACCATGTATTGGATGCAAAATCGTAGATTTCGATAGAACCTGTAGGCTGACTCATATCGTAATCCATAGACGTGTTTCCACCGATGGAGACAAGGCGACCATCAGCAAGCTGCGTGACCGTGTGTCGCTCGCGTCCCACCTGCATTGGCGCAGCCAATGTCCAAACGGCGGTAGCGGGGTCATAAAGTTCGCAGGCAGCGAGGGGGAATCCCGAAGCATCTGCGCCACCGACATAAATGGCTGTTTGATTTGGAAGGGTTACCAAAACTCCTGTACGTTTTGGTTCACTCAGGGAACCGGTGAATTGCCAGATTTGCGCTCGTGCTCCAGCAGATAAAAGAAGCAGAAGTGCGATAACTAAGTTTTTAGAAAGCAGTTTCATGTTATCCTCCATGATTTGAAAATGTTTTTGAAAAAAACGACTTCTATTAAGAACACTTCATTCATCGAATTGTTACATCTTTAAGAAAAATAATTTTTGATTTTAGTATTCTATAGGAACGGCAAAGTTGAAATTCAGTTCTCATATTGGAAAAGGCCTTTGGGCCTTCGCTTCGAGGGGACTTCCTGTTCCGTATGCTTTTGTTTTGATTCTTGTCGCTCGTTCGATTGCTCCTGCTGAATTTGGAGTCCTCAGTGTGTTCCAAACGCTGTTTACCATTTTGTTTACTTTTTCCGATGGATTTGCATTACAAGCAATTGTAAAATTTGGAGTGGAACCGGGAGTACAGCTTGAAGAACTTGTTACGGTAACGACGCTGCTATTTATTCTATTTTTGGGAACCGCATTAACCATTCTACTTTTGTTCCCAGCGTTCTTTAGTAGACTCCTAAATATTCCCGAGCTTGCTGCTCTGATACCATACCTTGCGCTGTTTGCGGTATTCACGATGCCGCGAGTTGTGCTGAGTAAAGTTCTTCAGTCAAAATTTCGAATGAAGGAAATTTTTTTCGTGGATTTCGCAAATTTTGGAATTGCAACGATCGTGCTCATAATTTTACTTTGGGCCGGTCGGATTCACTCAGCGGCAAGTGTAATCCATATTACAATGTTATCTGGATTATTATCATCCATTGTGGCAATTTTGCTTACTCGGCCTCATGTGCATTATCGATTTTCTTACTCTAAAACGATGCTGAGCCGAATCTCCGAATTTGTGCGATATCAGGCAGCGATGGGCGTTGTCTCTACTGCGAATCAAAATTTAGATATACTAATCGTATCGAGTTTTACGGGTGCAGTCGGCGTAGGTATTTATAATGGCGCGAAGATACTTTTTCGCGGGTTCGATGTTGTAAGAGAGACCATGACGCTTTTTGTTTTTCCGGCTACAAGTAAATACCATTCCCGCAACGAACTCTCGACGCTTCGAACGATACTTGAAAAAAGTGTAAGTTTTCTCATTTTGGGATTGATTCCCGTCGCGGCTTTACTGTTCGTTGGGGCTCCCTCTATTTTTCATCTATTATACGGTATTAAATTTGACACCAGTATTCCCATATTTCGTATTCTTTTGATTGCTATTCTTTTTTATCCCATTCAAATGGTCTTTGGCGTTACAATGACAGGCATGGGAAAGATTAAGGAAGCATTTCGAATGTTTACAATTACGCTTATTGTGAATGTGACTCTATCCATCACCTTGCTTGCAATCACACATAATATCATTGCCGCAGCCATCGCGTTTGTAGCGGCTTCGGCGACTCAAACGATTCAGTTATACACCTATATTAATCGAAATATCGGAATTAAATTTCAATCGATTCTTAGCCGTGGGTTTCGAGATGCTTTTAGCTTCGCTCAGGCATCCAAAAAAAAATATCCTTTTTGACATATTGCGCTAAAAATATTGTATATTTGCGGGGTCATTTATTATTCATGGGATAAACAATGGTTAAACGAGTCATTTTACCTGTATTCCTTTTAATAATTACGGCTTCAATAGCAGAAGCCCAAATTTGGCAAACTCTCGCTCGACTGCCGGAAATTATCAATAGCTCTTTCTTCTTCGATACCATTACCGGGCTGGCAGGGTCTGGATCTTCTCTCGGTACTCCGAATGGAAGACCTGAGGCAATCAATATCTATCGGACTACAAATGGCGGTCTCAGTTGGTCGACTTCTACAGTCCCGAAAAATTATCTCGGGTCCGTGAGCTCGATTTTTATGAGCGATAGTTTAAATGGGTGGGCAAGCATTCTTCCGTGGAATTCGACTAAGAAAAATCGATTATGGCGAACAACGGATGGTGGGCTCTCATGGAGTGAAATGTCTACAACAGGCACGGGAACTTGTGTGTATCAGACTGGCCGAGCTCTAATTCTTACCGATCTGGACCCTAATATTCGAGGTGGAATCTCTACAGATAATGGAATTACTTTCACGAGTTCGTTTCAAGGCGCGACGACTTGCATAGGATTCCTAAATGATACCGACGGAATTTATACCGTTTTTCGCAATGGTCCTTGGGCACAAACAACCGACGGAGGATTGACGTGGAATGATCTTACGTTGGCGAAGGAATCTTGGGGCATCGCCCCCGTTCATGGAACGAGCACTTATTTTTGTGCTGGTGAAGCCGTTCCTACTATCGTTACTAAGTCCATCGATAAAGGTGCAACGTGGAGCACTCTGTACTCTTTCCAATTTGAAACAAGTGGCGACATTCATGTCGTGGATTCACAAGTTCTCTACGTTCAGGTTAATTCGAATCTTGCACCTGATTTAAGTACAGGAGTTCTTCGTTCTCTGGATGGAGGTTCTACTTGGACTAATTTGGGCGGCCCACAAAGCTTTAATGATACCAGATTTACTGTCATTCCGATAAATTGCGGAGCGATTATATATGCTTTTGATACCGGTGGTGGGGCTTTTAAGTTCATTGACCAGTTTAATTCCTCAGGCGCCAGCAGTCTAATTTTAAGCACTAACTTCGCCGTTACGGCTCCACCTTGTTCGCCACTCGATACAACGATACCAATTGGAGTCTTGAGTTGTTCATCAATCGTTGGTCTACTCGATTCGGCTTACTTTACGGGTTCCTCGCACTTTCATATTATTAATTCGCAACCTTTACCGCGACCAATTTTATTCCCCGACAGTCTTCTCGTCCAATACAACCCCCTCGATAGCGGGACGGATTCGGCGGTGCTGCATTTGCGGTATGATTTAGGTTCCGGGCCGAAGGATACGACGATTGCGGTGGTGGGAACGAACCACAATGCTCCGCCGAAGCTGACGCTTTCGACGCTGTCGCAGACAATTGTGGACGCGATTTGCAATGGGAAGGATACGTCCGTTGGCGTGGGAATTATCGGCTGCGGTGGCGCCGGCGGAATTTTGGATTCGCTGTGGATGTCGGGTTCCAGCACGATTGGAATTGCGAGCAGTCGCCGGTTCCCACAAACGCTGGGACCGAACGATAGTGTGCTTTTGCGGTACAATCCCGATCCGAGCGGGAACGATACGTCGTATCTTCATATCCGATACGATGCAGGAACCGGCCTGAAGGACACGATGATTCGTGTGATCGGAATTTTGGATTCGTCGCTTCGGACTGCGTCCTTAGTGATGGCAAGTTCCCCAAGCGTGGTCGAAGCAGCCTGCACTCCGATTACCATTCCACTGCCGCTCGATCTTGAAGGCTGCATTTCTGTCGGTCAATTGGATTCGGTGTGGCTCACAGGTTCCCGTGCGGTAACGATACAGGATGTGCGTCATCTGCCGCGTGTACTCGATCCTTATGATAGCATCGAACTCCAATATCTTCCCGGTGCAACCGCGCCCGACACGACGATATTACATTTGCGCTATAACATCGGGGATGGAACGAAAGATACGACACTGACCGTGATTGGCCGCATCCAGAACCCGATTCCCCCACGCGTACTGACGCTTCCGGCTTCTCCGCAAAGCATCTTGACAACGACATGCGGGGCGCAAGATTCCACGATCCCAATTGGCATTACGGGATGCCCATTGGGATCGGGAACGATTGACTCTGTATGGCTGACGGGATCGAATACCATTGCTGTGAACGATTCCCGCTCGACACCGCGCACACTTGAAGAAAGTGACAGCCTTCGATTGGAATATAACCCGAATGGTGCGGAAGCCGACACCTCCGAATTGCATATTCAATATGATTTAGGTTCCGGACCGATCGATACGGCGATCCAAGTGATTGGCACCGTAGCGTCGCCATTGGTATCTGCACCGGCATCGTTGCACCGCGAATCGGCAAGCGCGTATTATGGTGGGATCGATTCGCTGACATTACAGCTCGATCTTGCGACGAGCGCCAATCTCGATTCGTTGTGGAATACGGTGACGGACATTTCGGGAACCGTTGCATTCGACCCATCGGTGGTGAGCATTGTGAACTATTTGCCGCCGAAACCATGGACGGAAATCTCCTTCACGGTGCATGCGAGCTGGTTCGATTTCGAGATTCGAAACAAGACGGGCAAAGGGCAGCAACCCTTCGACCTGGGAACGGCATTATTCCGGCCAAGGTCCACGGCTGTCGGAGCGAGTTGGATTACGCTTTCGCAGTTATTGTTGACGATCGGGAAGGAAAATTACGCGCTCTGCGTGACCGAGAACGAAGATAATCACTGGGCCGTGAAAACGCTCGGTGAGCCTGTGGATGCGGTGGCGGATGAGCCGGTTTCGAAAGACATTACAATCTATCCGAATCCGGCCATGGATGAAATTATGATTGGGAATCCGAATGGCTCCGAAGTCGCAATTGAAATGTACGATGCAATTGGAAGAAAACTTCTTTCCACGAAAGTTGCCTCGAACGATGTTATCACAATTGATATTTCAAGATTTTCGGAAGGGACCTATTTTGTTCGAAGCCATGTAGGACAAAATACCATTCTTTACAAAGTGAATAAGCTCCCTTAAGGCAAAAGTATGGAGATGAAATCTTTAAAAGAAGGATTAACTTATCGAAAAGAAGCCGCTATGAAAAAAATATTTTCTTCCTTCTTCTTAGCCCTCTTCCTTTTGACCGCCAGCAAATCGCAGGCGCAAGCCCCCGCTATTTCTTATCTCATCCCGGACATCGGTTCGCCCGCAACGAGCACCTATATCGAGATTATCGCGCCCTATAATCGGCGTGGCACATATGGCCCCGATTCCGTGTATGCGAATAATCCTGGCGATGCTGTTCGTGTTATCTGCTCTAATCCATCTGATTCTTTAAAACTTACATGGGGACCTATTATTGTAAGCTGGCAAGGCCGCGTGATCTCAACGCAAGTGATGGTCAGTGCATGTCCGGTTCCCAGTTCGACGATTTGGAGTCAGGTGGGACCAGAATTTTCGATCCCTTTAAATGTCATTATTAACGGTGTAGCATCGAATAGCGATACTTTTTTTATCGTGCAG
>DASYAJ010000244.1:0-3535 GCA_036501405.1 Kapaibacterium sp. (SeqCode) | reverse complement strand
CCCAGAATGAAATCACTCTTTTTCATCGTTCTCGCAAGCCTGACGCTTTCGTCAGGCTTGCGATCGCAATATCGTTACACCATCACCCACAACGATACGGTTGGACATTACGCCTACGCTTTTACAGCGGTCGATTGTTTTGGCAGCGATTGCACTGCCGGGGGAATGAAAACGGACTTGAATTTGGGTGATCTTGACAGCGGGAAGTACCAGTTGATGTTTTTTCGCAGTACTGACGGTGGAATTTCCTGGCAAGAACAGAATCCAAATTTACCACCGAAGGGAAATCATGCTTCATTCTATAGTAGCTTAAGCCAAATAGATCGAATTAAGCAAATCGATGCTCTTCATGCAGTTGCAATCGGGCAAGTCACGCATGGATTTGCTTTTCGGTTTTTTTCGTGTACTTCCGATGGCGGTGTAACGTGGCTGAACGAAATGGATTCGAATTCAAAAATCGAATTCCAAGCCTCCGACATCGATTTTTCTGACACACTAAACGGGATCGCAACGGGACCTGATAAAGTTACGGGAAAGACTCCAATACGACTTTATACAACCCACGATGGCGGTGCGACATGGAAAGAATCAGGAATAATTCCTTACTTCATGGATTCTACATGGGCATTGACGTTTTTGAACGTGCATGCGTATGGCGCAAATCAGTTCGCTGCCTATCTAGACTTATCTTCTGCATTTGGAACTGATTCCGTAGTTTATCGCACGGTCGATAGCTGGCAAACGGTTGATTCGACAAATCCGGTGTTTTCATCCTTCCCAGATACGGAACTATACTACATCGCCTTTCAGGGCATAGATACGATGATCGCGATGGCTGGGATCAATGTTGGCTTAAATGCCATTCCCTATCTTGGGCTTTTTCGATCCGAGGATGGAGGTTCGCATTGGTCGCTTTTCGATTTTTTCAATATTTTACTTGGTAATACTGCGGGAATTTCGAATTTAAGTGAAAATGCAGTATTTCTGACAGGACTCGATATTAACAAAAAAATTTGTGTCAGTTACGATCATGGATTTTCGTGGGATATCGATACACTTCTGGCTGACGACCAATCTTATCCGTCAGGACAGAACCTATTATATGATGCAATTGCACCAACAGGCGATGGCGGCGCTGTAGCAATAATTTCGCATGAAACCGGTTTGCCGATTTCAAGTAGTTTTAACTATCTTTCCCGAATAGAAAAAGTCGTTTCAGGTGTGAAAGAAAAACCTTTCCTTTCATCAGAATTGAATTTATTTCCTAACCCCGCATTGAATTCTCTAACGATGAGAGGCATGATAGGACCTATTTCCCTCCTCGATCCCCTCGGCCGCACGTATTCGGTTCCCAGAAATGGGAACACGCTGGATGTTTCCTCGCTGCCGGCGGGAATTTATTTTATCGTCGATGGCGGAAGCACCACCGGTACTCCGCATTCGGCGAAGTTTGTAAAGGAATAATGTGCCGCGAACTTCGGTTGCAAAGGGTATGCGGATTCGGGCCTTATGCATCGTTGGGCTGCTCCTAAGCTGCACGCTTCGGGCGCAGCAATGGGAACCCATTGGCGCGGATTCGTTCGAGAGCATCGCGGACGTGGCGGATGGCTCGCTCGTCCTCATCCGCTATCCGGGCGATATTCTTCGTTCGAGCGATTCGGGCGAGACGTGGTGCGTGGTATTTCAAGGTCATGCAAGGTTAGATGGGTTTGAACCTCGCGAGGGATCAACTTCCAGCCTCCCTCGCGAGGCTTCGCAGGAGGGGGAGTTGGTTGCGTTCGGCGATAGCGGTCATGCGGTTGTTTCCAGAGATAGCGGGCGCACCTGGAGCATCGAGGAGGGATTTCAGCATATCGCTTCGAATATCCAACCACCAGCCCTTCCCCAACTTGAAAAGGCGGAGGACGATGAGGTGGAAGGAGAGCAGGTTCATTCCTATGCTAAAATTGGTTCCAAGTGGTATGCCGTTGGGGAACCCGGTTTGATCGCGCGCTACGATAGCTTGAAGCGCCGCTGGGAAACGCTCCATTGCGCGCCTTATGGGGAAGGTCCGTTTGGGAACGGTTCCGCGGATTCCCTTCCGGCGCACCTCGATTTCGCCAGTCCCGCATTTGGCGCAATCTCGCTCGGCAACCAAATCTATTTCACCGGCGATTCGGGCTGCACCTGGCGGCCTTCCGCCCTTCCCGATTCTTCCACGATTTCCTCGTTCTTTTTTATCGACGATACCTGTACACTCGCCGGTATGCAGGATGGGAAGCTTTATTCATGTTCCAGATCGAATCCGGCATGGGCGCTCGACACCGAGATCCAGAATTCGCGTCCGATCCTTCAGATCGGCTGGCAGGATGCCTACGCACGGCAGCTTTTTGTGCTGACCGATTCGGAACTCTTTACGATCGGCGCGGACCTTAGCATTGCGACGTCCTCGCCGCTTCCACTGCGCGCAGGTGTACGGGCCCTGCACGCGAGCTTTCCGAATTCGTACGTCGGATTTCTTCTCACCGATTCCACGACGCGCACCGATACGATTGACGTGAATGGCGGCGATACGACGATTATTCACGATACTTCCTTTATCTATCGCTCCCTCGATGGCGGCGGGACCTGGTCGATCGTCCAGAAGAACATTCCCGGCCTTACGAATTTCTGTTCACCCAGTGTTCGGATCGGCTATGCGTGCGGCGAAAACGGCCTAATCCTTATTAGCTACGATAGCGGTTCGAATTGGAACCGCATTCGTACCGGTTCAAAGCAGACGTTGCGCGATATCCGTTTTATCAACGACAGCGTTGGATATGCTGTGGGCGATAGCGGCACGGTGCTCTTTACGTATAGCTATGGCAAGTATTGGCGCGGTCATTCGCCGGAACCATTATTCTTCGATCCATCGGAACGCTATACCGGCATTGCATTCCCTAATAAGGACAAAGTCTGGATTGCAGGTGGAACGAAAGGCTATGCAGCGTCGATACGAGTGCCTGCGGCCTGGAGGTTCAACCGTCACGTTCGTTCGCGTGTGAACTTAAGTGTCGCGCTGTGGCCCAATCCGGCTTCCGGGACCCTTTCTGTCGATATTCGGCTGATGGGAACCGTTCCTCCGTATGCGACGATGCCCACTGTGAAGCTATGCGATCTTTCGGGGTCGGTTATTTCTGAAGTTCCATCTGTGAGCGAAGCATCTACATCCGAATGGACTGTCCGCATGGATATTTCGTTTCTGCGGCCCGGCGCCTATACCATTATTGCCTCGCTCGGCGGGCAAAACGCCATCGCGAAGTTTGTGAAGGAATAATGGCGGAGATAGCTCTGCAATGTTTGGCATAGGCGTGGCGCTCTTCCTTAAACATTCCGCGCGTATCGTGATTTGCGGGAATGACATTCGCACGATTGAGATTATGCTTTCCAATGCAGCTTACAGACCTTCTCGCCATTTGCGCCTCGAACGGCCTCGCCATTTCCGATGACGAGGCCCGAATGCTAGCCGATTATGCAAAACAGCTCGCAGAGTGGAACGCGAAAATCAATCTTATTT
>DASYAJ010000243.1:0-3098 GCA_036501405.1 Kapaibacterium sp. (SeqCode) | reverse complement strand
TGGCCTATCCGTTCCCGATCAACCGTTCAAGGAACTTCTCCAGAAGTACCATGTGAAAGAACTCGCCCTGTTCGGTTCCCGTGTCCGCGGCGATAACCGGCCCGATAGCGATGTCGATTGTCGATTTCGTTCCGAATTCTCATATTGATCTCATTCAATTTAGTGAATTACAGTTGAACTACAGGAATTGCTCGGCATCCATGTGGATTTAGTTTCACGCGGAGGACTGAAGCCAAAAATCAAAGATCGTGTATGAGTGAAGCAAAACGAATTTATGCGGTCGGATAAAGAGCGTCTTGAGGATATTGTAGGACGAATATGATATTGGATAAAGTCATTCGCTGCGCCTGGGTCGGTGAAAAGGAGCCGCTCATGGCCCACTATCACGATACCGAATGGGGCGTGCCCGAACACGACGATGCTAAGCTACTCGCCAAACTTATTCTCGATGGCGCACAGGCGGGCTTGAGTTGGGTAACCATTCTTCGCAAACGAGAAGGTTACCTGAAAGCATTCCGCAATTTCGATCCCGAAAAAGTCGCTCGCTTCGGCGCAAAGGACATTGAGCGATTAATGCAGGATGAATCGATTATTCGGAATCGGCAGAAGATCGAATCTGCGATTGGGAACGCAAAAGCATTTCTGAAAATGCAGGATGCGGACGAAAGCTTCTCCGAATTTCTTTGGCAATTCACGAATGGTCGGACCATCCAGAACAAATTCAAGTCCAGCAAAGAGATTCCAGCGAAGACCAAGGAATCGGAAGCAATGAGCAAAGCATTGAAAGATCGAGGTTTTTCGTTCGTCGGACCGACAATCGTCTACGCCTTTATGCAAGCGGTGGGAATGGTTAACGATCACACGACCGATTGCTTTCGTCATGCGATGTGCGCGAAAAATAAATAGATGAGAAAAACCATCCTTCTTCTCGGCTCCGGTGAACTCGGAAAAGAATTTACGATTGCCATGAAGCGCCTTGGCCAGCGTGTGATCGCGGTCGATTCCTACAATGGCGCGCCAGCACAGCAGATGTCCGACGAAAGTGCCGTTATCAATATGCTCGACGGAAACGATCTCGACCGCATCGTAGCGCGATATAAGCCTGACATTATCGTTCCAGAGATCGAAGCGATTCGCACAGAACGCTTTTACGATTACGAAAAGAAGGGCATAGAAGTAATTCCCAGCGCACGAGCGGCAAACTTTACGATGAACCGCAAAGCCATTCGCGATCTCGCTGCGAAAGAATTGGGGCTCAAAACCGCGCGTTATGCGTACGCGAAAACTCTCGAAGAATTTCGAGAGGCTGTTTCGATAATCGGAATTCCATGTGTGGTAAAACCACTGATGTCCTCCTCCGGCAAAGGACAATCGTATATTCGGGACGAAAGTGAGATCGAGCGCTCCTGGCAGATTGCAATGACGAAGAGCCGCGCGAAGAACGAGGAAGTAATTGTCGAGGAATTTATTTCATTCGATTCGGAAATTACATTGCTGACTGTTACGCAGCGAAATGGCGAGACACTGTTTTGTCCGCCGATCGGTCACCGGCAGGAACGCGGCGATTATATGGAAAGCTGGCAGCCAGCAGAAATCAGCGCCGAACATTTTGTCGAAGCCAAGCGCATGGCGGGCGCAGTCACAAAGACATTAACAGGTTTTGGCATTTGGGGCGTGGAATTTTTCTTGTCTAATAAGAACGGCGTTTATTTTTCGGAACTCTCGCCGCGCCCGCATGATACCGGGATGGTAACCATGAGCGGTTCCCAGAATTTCACCGAATTCGAACTGCACGCTCGCGCCGTGCTTGGCCTTCCGATTCCAGAAATTATTTTAGAGCGAGCCGGCGCAAGCGCCGTCATTCTCGCACCGGAGGAATCCCCGACGGAACCGCGCTATGAGGGCATTGCCGATGCGCTTTCCGTTCAGGGTATCGATATTCGAATTTTTGGTAAACCTTCGACGCGGAAATATCGACGCATGGGCGTCGCGCTTGCATACGATACGCTGGGAACTCCGATCGATGTGCTTCGCGAGCGTGCGAAAGAGGCAGCGGCGAAGGTTACGGTCATTTGCAAATAGTTTCTGAAAGAGCTGCGGCTATTGGAGCGTTTTGCTGGCGCGCTCATCACCAGCTTCTTGCCCGATGGGCAAGGAATCTTTCCATTCCCTTCCGATTTCATGCAAGGGCAGATAAAATTTCGTATATTTGTATAGGTTGCTTTTGAAATTCTGGAGCATTTCAGAAAAATCATTTCTCATTCTGTTTCCGAGCAGGTTTTTATGAACCATTCTAATTCTTTAACGCGGCTATCTCAAGCTAATCGCGCTGCGCTGTGGCTGACCGTCTGTGTTACCTTTTTCATTGCATTCCATCAGCCAGCTTTCGCCCAAACGAAACAAAATCAGGAGAGCGAGGGGAGCCAGGAAAATCAGAGACGGCAGTATTTTTACGATCGCGAAACGAGCGGCGGCATTAAGGATTTCGCTGAAATTAAACGCCTTTCGTTCGCCGCGTATCGGGAGTTGGAAAATCCATACGCGTTCAAAACGGCTTCTTCGACGGCCTGGCAGGAAATCACCCCCGCGGCCGGCGAGTACATCTGCGGCAGGCTTCGAGCCCTCGCATTCGATCCCACTAATCCGAAGGTTGCCTATGTCGGTGCGGCGCAAGGCGGCGTTTGGAAAACGACGGACATTACCGCATCAACGGTTCATTGGACAAACCTCAGCGCGCAATTTCCCACGCTTTTGATGGGCGCCTTAGCGATTGACCCGAATAATAACAATGTGATTTACGCTGGCACGGGAGAAGTTTATCCGGGCGCGAAAGAACGTACGAATACAACCGGCGATGGGACGGCGGGAATGGGGATTTGGAAATCCAACGACGGCGGCATGAATTGGAGTCAAGTTGCAAACGCCGCGACGGTGGGACCCACCTGTTCCCAATTCGCGATCAGTCCATCGAACTCGAATGTCATTTTCGATGCAACCGGATCAACGCAAGGCGCGCAATCGGGCGGCGGCCTTATTGCTTCGACCAACGGCGGGACATCCTGGGTTTCGTTCCAATTCACTACCGAGTCGGGTGGCAC
>DASYAJ010000242.1:0-7591 GCA_036501405.1 Kapaibacterium sp. (SeqCode) | reverse complement strand
AACTAATAGCGGGGTTCCGCTCGCTTGCTTCGATCCATGAAAACCCTCCGCTCTTTTCTGTGGTGGTCCATAACTGCCTGCGTTGCCGGGATGCTGGCGCTCGCCTATTCCAATGTTCAGGCGCAGACGTGGCGGCAGATTGGGAACTTGCCCGCAGCGACAGACCTTCGCTGCGCTTATTTCTGGGACGTGAACCACGGTGTGGTCGGCGGGGTCAATTGCATTTACACTTACATTAATGGCGTCTGGTCGCAAGCCGCTTATCCCGAAGCGCCGGACACGATTAAATCGCTGCGATTGCTCGATGGAGTGAACCTTTACGCGGCGAGCGGTTCTACGTGCGTTTGGAAATCGGTCGATCATGGCGCGACCTGGCAAAAAACAAACGCGCTGCTTCCGAAAGCTGATGATATTTTTATGACTATCGATGGCCAAATTCAAGGTATGAATTTGAATGGAACCGGAATGATGCGTGGGACGAGCTTCGCACGGCTGGCCGGATTCGATTGTGCGGCAGCCAGAGACGATGACAACTCTATGGCGTATTCGACCGATTCAGCCGTGTCGTGGCTTGCCGCATACCCACCCAATCTGGACTGCGGATACAACTGCGTCGTCGACACCTGCTCTGGCATGATGTACACCTTGAGTGACGGAGCAAAAGCAGTGTTATATGTTTCGTCAAACGGTGGAGCGTCGTGGGTGCAGATTAACGATTTCGAAAATACAGCCCATGATATTTTGGAAGGTGCAAACGACGGAGTCCTGTATGTGCAAGGGCTTTCTGATGTGTTTCGAATCACAACCGGTCAGACCTGGATAAACATTGATGGGCCGGCATCCCTTCTGGAAGACCGGCGTATGTTCGCATTCGGAACTTATAATAGGTATCTGATAGACATGGTGGGTGGTGCGGTCTGGCTTTTTGATGGGGGGCCCGATTATCCTGGAACTCATTTAAGCGAGACTGCTCTCATTACGCCGCCAGGATGTGGTGCATACTATACAGAGCTTCAGATTCAATGGGACGGACCGGAAGATACAATGGTCGTCCACGCTTTTTCCAAAGATAGCGCGCAAATTACTCCTGCCGATACCACATTGGTCCTGAGTCCGAATGGGAATTACTCGATCCTTTATTACACTCCGTTCCCGAGCGGCACGAGCCGGGAAACATTTTATTTTAACGATACGGCTTGGCGCATGCGCTGCCCTGCTGTCACGCATGTGTTCGATACATCGTTCACGGTCACTGTGCGGCCTCAACAGCCCTCCTTGAAATTCCCGGACACCCTGAAGCAACCTTACTGCCTTACCGCAAAGCTCCCGCTTGTTATCACGCCGGCTTCTTGCGACTCACTCTGGATCGATTCGATTATCTGTTCGGCTCCCGTCGGTGTGTACACCGTATTGGGAACGCTTCCAGAGTATATTGCGGGAGGCTCGAGAGATACGTTCTTTCTTTTCGTCCAGGACTTAGCTCCCGGAACCTACGCCCTAGCGGTGGAAATCATCGGTTCGTCACTCTCGACGGGTGGCAGATACGATACGACGCTCACGATGGCCCTCGTCATTGCTGGGAACGGAACTCCGTCTTCGATTTCGTTTACTCCAACAGTGAAAAAGTTAAGCTGCATACCGGCACGAATGCCGATTGTGATTAAGACGTCGATCTGCGATTCGATTTGGATCGATTCCGTTCGCTTTTCGGACGATACCAGCCAGACCTATGCCCTTCAAGAAACAGCGCCGGTCCTCATTCCTCCCGCCAGCATCGATACCGTGTGGATCGTGCTGAGCCAGGGAGTTCCCGGCCACTACGGCACGTATCTCGATCTTTTCGGGCATTCCACCATCCCCGATTCGTGGCTCGATACTTCACTCACGATTCTGACAGATGTGGTTCCCAATCCAAAAACGCCGCGTGTCATCACAAAAAGCTTTACGGCTTCGAACTGCAAACAGTCTGCTATTTTTATCACGTTGGATGCGCTGCCATGCGACAGTGTCCAATTTACGTATGCTAAAATCAGCGTGAGCGGCGGCGCGCAGTATACAAATTCCTTTTCGGTCCCCACGACTGTCAGCGTCGGATCGTCCGATACGGTATGGCTTTCGTTCCCGCCGCAAGGGCTTTCTGGCGTGTCGATTGTTACGGCAGAGTTTCGCGGACTCTATTCCGGCACTTCGCTGGTCTTCGATACGACCGTTTACGTTCGTGTCACGTTTACGAACTCCGGCCATGCAATCGTGACGCAGCCGAATCTGGTCCAGCTCGCAGCGTTTAGCTTTTGCGATTCTACCGATACGGTCGCGCTCATTCAAAACATTGGGTGCGACACGATCATCCTTACGTCCGATGGAACCCATTGGCTGCCAGGGTGGCGTGGAACTTATCCATCGCTTCCCGATACACTCCAGCCGGATAGTAGTTGCACAGTCCACGTTCGGTTCCAACCGATGGACACGATTTCTCAAACGCAGAACGTGACCTTTTCCTACCATTCCGGAGCGATCGTCGGAACGGCAGACTTCACGGTGATGGGCGAAGCTTTTTCCGTTCCCGCTCGCATGGCGCTCGACCGGGTCGCACTCGATTTCGACACCTTCGAACGCTGCCACACGATGATGGCCGATTCGACAATTACCGTCACGAATACATCGTGCGATTCGCTCCATCTTTCGAATATCGCGGTCGATGCCGGTTCGGGATTTACGCTGACGGCTGGCGACGATACAATACTTGCGCGAAACGAATCGGCAACGTTCCACATTCATTTTGCCGATTCGATTGTCGGCCAATATGCAAGCCTCTTTCATTGCATTGGAACGAATGTGCATGGCGGAAGCACGGTCGATACCGCTGTTCCCCTTTCTGCAACGATTGTTTCGGGAACCCGATCGGCCTCGATCGCTCCCGTTTCGATCGATTTTGGCGCGACGACACTCTGCGAAGAGCGCGATTCGTTTGTGACGATCATCAATACGGGCTGCGAAGCCGATACGCTTTATGGATTTCATATTTCGGGACAGGCATTTGCGCTCGATACCATTCTTGCCTTCCCGATAGTGCTTCTGCCAAATACTTCCGCAAACTACCGACTCATAACCGATCTCGATACCACGGGACATCCAAACGTAGACACGGGAACGCTTTCGTTCCAGATGGACTCTGGAAGCCAGGTCGCGAAGGTTTCCCTTCAGCGAGGCATTCTGTATCCCGCGCGTTTTTCGCTTTGGCTTTCGGCGACACCGCAATCGATTGCCGGAGCGATGGATACCGTGTTCGTCCATCGAACTGGAACGATTCCCAATGCTGTGCAGGAAGTCGATTTCGATTTGATTTACAACGACGATCTGCTTGGATATCAGACGAAACTCGAACGTGATATTGCAATGATCGCTTCGACGCGGCTTCCCAATGGAATGACCGACCGAACATTCTCGTTTCGTCCTGCGATGGACCGTGATACCATTGCGATGCTTCAGTTCCAAACGTACCTCACCAAAAACGAAACGACGCCGATTGCGCTTGCCAACCAGTCGTTTACGGTAAGTGGTGCGGATGCGGCAGCTTGCATTGCAGCGATCGATACGGGAAGCATTCCCGCGCAATTTCAACGGCAATTAACGTGCGGCGATTCGACCATCCTTGCGGCATGGAATGAAACACTTCCATTCCGCGTGGACGCGATCGTTCCCAATCCGGCCACCAATACGATTGCCGTTTCGGGTGAAGGACTGAGCGAAGCGGGAATGAATATCACGCTTTGGGATCTGCTCGGCACACGGATGACAATTCCGCAGCCCTCTTTACTCTCGGGACTTGTAACGTTCGATCTCTCGTCGGTTTCGGCCGGGAGCTATTATCTCCGCTTGTCGAACAATGGCTACACGGTTACGCGAAAAGTGCGCATCGAACGGTAAGAACTTTTTACGGGTTGATACAGTGTGTCCGCACGAACGCTCGCCATTGTCACGCAGGACCCCACGCAATACGGGGGCGTGCTGCGGCTTGTCGAATATCTTTATGGCCGCGCCGAAGCTGCTGGATTTATGCCGGAAGTTTTGCATTACGCGAGCTTCAAAGCACACCCGGAACTGCATAGCTCCTTCATAAACATCGCGCGGGGTGAACTAAATATCGTTCCAAAAGAGAAACGGTATGAATTTCGCGGGATGCGATCGCGCGCATTCGGTGTAAGATTCCCAGCATGGGAACCACAGCGGATTCGTTCCAATGCCCGGTGGAGGAAAGCATTGAATGAATATGACGTTGCAATTCTCGTGACCGGCTCCGCACAGACGGGGCTGATGCTTGCGGATTCTGGCAAGCCCTTCTCTGCATGGATTTCCTCCACCGTGGAAGATGACCGCCGCAAGCGGCTGGCCAGCGAACGATCTCTTTCGGCATGGCTGGAAAAGCGGTCGCTTCCCATTATTCGGCGCGCCGAGCGGCGCGTGCTCGAAAGCGCGGCGAATGTTCTGGCCGTCAGCAACGATACGCGGGAGCGATTGAGCGCGCTTAGGATTCGTTCCGAATGCTGGCCTTTTCCGATCGATACGGAACGCTTTTCACCAACGGCAAAGAACAATTCCTCACCACAACCAGCCCCCATCCTTCGCCTTGAAAAGGCGGAGTTTCTTTTTGTCGGGCGTGCAAGCGATCCAAGAAAACGAATAGAGCTCTTTTTCGAAGCGTGTTCCCGGCTTAAAGCGATGGAACCGAATTTGAAATTTACCGCGATCGTCATTTCCGTTCCCATTGCGCAAACAGGAAGCCATCCTTTCGAAGTGGAATGGCGAAGCGGCATTTCGGAGTGGGAACTGATTGAATGCTATCGTTCCGCGACCGCGCTCGTGCTGACCAGCGAGCAGGAGGGTCTCGGTATTGCAGCGATGGAAGCGATGTCCTGCGGCACGCCCGTTATTTCTACACGCTGCGGCGGACCGGAAACATTTATTCAAGATGACGTGAACGGTTTCTTCGCCGATTCTGCCGAAGAGATCGCCGCGCGAATGCTGAAGCTCGCCACGGATGCAGCCACGCGTTCCGCGCTCGCGCACGCCGCCCGCAGAACGATCGAAACCAGCTTCAGCGAAATCGTGTGGAACGATCGATTCCAGAAATTGCTGGCGGGATTGTAAACTAATCAGACTCCCACTCCGAAGAATTTGCTATACGCTCCGCATTCCATCCAACTCCTCCTCCTTCCCGGCCTTGGGGGCGATAGCCGCATGACCCACTCGCAGCGGCCACTGCCCTACCGGCTTATCACGCCGGACTACATTCCTTTCGAGCACAATGAAACGCTCGAGGACTATGCCGGGCGCTTTGCCGAGTCCTTGCTTGCTGAGCGCGCGATCGAGCTTTCAATGCCGCTTTTTATCGGCGGTTATTCGCTCGGTTCGGCTATTGGAATGGAGCTGACGAAGCACCTACCAGCGAGAGGTATCGTCCTTATTGGAGGATTTATGACTTCAAACGAAATTCGGTTCATTCCTCGTACATTCGGCCGCTACGTTTCGTCCTGGCTTCCGTTGTGGGTATATCGCGCAGCGGAGGTCTTTATCGCTCCGGCGATGCTGATGATTTCGGGCTTATCTCGCGCAGAAATAAAGCTGGCAGGAGTGATGTATCATGAGCTTGCGCGCGGGCTATTCCGCGAGGCGTACCATGCGCTTTCGATATGGAAAGGCTGCGCGATTTCGGTCCCATACTCTCGGATTCATGGCGAGCAGGACCAGATCATCCGCACGCCAAAACCGGGTCCGAACGTAACGATTATTCCGAAGGCAAAACACCTCGTCGGACAAGCGCGGCCGGGGCCGGTGAACGAGGCGATAAAAAGTTTCATCACTGCCGTTTCAACAGGGAATGATTAGTCCGCCTATATTACGCGACGATTTCCTTGCGATAATCAGGATGAGCTTGATACGCACGCGCGCCCTGCATTTTCAACAGCTGCCACTGCGACAATTCAACCTGAAATAGCTATGCTCGAATCTATTCCGAAAATGGTGAATAATATCGTGGATAATCCAACATTTCTTCACAGCCGTGTGAATAAACGATTGGGGAAATGGGGATAACCACAAAAATCCTTTATTTGCATTAAATTATAGCCATTCTGCTCCATGAATAGTTCACAGCTCCTCGATGGCAATCTTTTTCAAATGGAGTCCCATTTTTGGGATAATGCGTGGACAACTCACACATTTTTTGAAGCCACAGTCCCGAAATGCACACCGAAAAGCAGAAGAATTTGACTTCGTTGCGGTTACCGTTATTTAATATAGTTTATTCTCACTATTTCCGAGGCGTTTCTTCCTTCCGTGACACGGATAATATATTCGCCACTCGAAAGCTCATCGGGCAAAGAAAGTTGGAGATCGTTCGTGCCCGCCGTAAGCTCACCGAGTTGAAGGGTTGCCTTACGCGTGCCATCGACGTTATAGACCGTCGCCATTGCCGTGCCGGGTTCGTCAGTCAGCACTTCGAGATGCAGTCCGATCGATGGGCGCAACGGGTTCGGCCAGGCGTTCGTCACCACGAGTCCCGCGCTTTCGCCTGACTGCGAAGCGACGCTGCTCGAAGGCAGGACAACGAACGAAAAGCGGTACACCGCGGAATCAGCGGTATTCTTTGTCGTCGGATGAATGCTGAGATAGACAATGGCAGAATCGGGCGCGGAAAGATCTGGCGCGTTGACCGAAAACTTGATTTTGTTATCGCCAAATGGCGGAAATACAACTTTTAGATTATCGCTTTGGGTGCAATTACTGTTGCCTACGCAGGTCGTGACGGACCATCCCGAGTTCGGCAAAGAGTCGTAGGTCTTGAATGTATAAGTATTCGAAACGCCGAGGCCGCTTTGGAAAAAATTGGAGATCACATGCAGGCCGCTGCCAATAAAAACGGAATCGGTCCGTGGCGGCGAAGTCCACGAAAAAACGAGCGGCGGGTTAGCTGGAACGAAATTCACACGAAACGGCAGCATCACCGCGTCCGAAGGATTCAACGAATCGGCTACTTCGAGATAGGTCGTCAGGCTGTCCGAAAAATCGCTGAGCGCCGGATTGAAATTGAGCGATAGCTGCCCATTTCCGTGCGGCGGAATGTCGTAGGTCTCGCTATTATCGGTGGCTGCAAAACAGTTGATGCCCCAGCAGACGCTCGTCTGCCATCCGGGAGGAAGCGTTTGCGTGCGGATGAATGTGATGGGAAGGACGGTGTCGGAAGGATTCTGAATGAGGGTCTCGAATGTAATTTCCGTATCGGTACTGGTTTGGGAGGTATTCCCCGTCAACGGCAGCACGGCGAACGGCAGCGCGAGCGTGTGCTCGCCACCGGATTTCAGCGCGGGCCGAACTGCGGCGCGGCGCGGCGAAAACGAGGTGTGAACTATTTGCGCCGTCGATACGGACGCAATGCAAACGAAGCAGGCGAACGATGCGGTAATTCGCGCAGTAAGCATAGTATATTTTGTGAGGCCGGGCAAAATTGCTGCGCTTCGCTGCAACGGATATTGCATCGAATTGCGCAGCCAGCGGAAGCCGGTACAGATGAACCCCCTTTCATGCACAACAT
>DASYAJ010000241.1:0-5803 GCA_036501405.1 Kapaibacterium sp. (SeqCode) | reverse complement strand
TGTTTGCGCAACATTCGGATACCGTTCGTGAAACGCCGAAGATCGATTCTGTGCGGCATGTCACCTTCGTTGCCACCCATGAGACTCCGGCGCTGCCACCGGTGCGGCGCTCGATCGATCTCGTGCTCACGGGTGGCGATGGAATCTATTGGCAGGGCTCTTCGGCGCCGTTGCAAGCTACGGCTAATGCCGATTTTTATGCGCGCACCAGCGACCTGATTCTCACGGGCGGCTTCCATTGGGGATTTTCGAATCCTTCGACCAAGGGACTCGACCTCGGGCTTCGGTTCCCAATCTCGGAATCGGACGATTATCGTTCCGGAATCTACGCCGATGCCGAATTGCTCGCCGTCGATAACGAGGACGATCTCAACGGCTTCAATACCGGTGTTCGAGCAGCTTTCGCCGCGCGATCGGGATGGTTCGAAGGAAGGATTGCCGGTGAAATTCGAAATTTCGGTTCCGGTTTTTCCGCATGGACTGGCGTGGAGCTTGGCGTCGTGCTGGGCCTTGCGCACGAGGAGGTTGCCGAACCGACGCCGAAAGATTCACTGCGCGCTGCGCTGCAGTACATTGCGACATCGCAGGAACTGAAAGATCTCGACAAGGTCACTTCGGATGAAGAGCTGACACAGTGGCTCGACCGGTTTTGGAAAACGCAAAGTTTCGCAGGACTGCCTCCAAGTGAGGTACAAGCGCAATACATGTCGCGCGTTGCGGAAGCAAACAAAAAATTTGGATCGCTCGGGCACTTGGGCGTCAGTACCGATCGCGGGCGCGTGCTGTTGGTGTATGGAGAGCCTGACAGAATCGAAGCTGGCACCTCGACCGAAGTTGGTTCCGATCGAAAGTTCGAGTTATGGGTCGATGAAAATCGGATAAAAGGTTACCATGTGGCCTTTTTCCTCTTTTTGAATTCGGCTTACAATAACGCGCGAGGAACGTATGGATGGTCTGGCGACTATCGCCAGATTTATTCGAATATTCCGGGCGAATATTCGGAAGGCGTTCAATCGCTTCCTTCGGACCTTCCTCCGACGATGCTGAATTACATCGAATCCTTTCAGTAGCGTTTTACCGTTTTTATTATTAGCGTTTTTAGCGAATAGCGATGGCAACACTTCGAGAAATTCGGCGCCGCATCTCCGGCGTCCGTTCCACAGCCAAGATCACCCAGGCGATGAAGATGGTCGCGGCAGCAAAGCTGCGCCGCGCGCAGGACTCGATCAATGCCGCGCGCCCCTACGCCCGCGCGCTCCAGCATTTGTTGCAGGACCTTTTGCAATCGGCTTCGCTCGAAGCGATCACTTCCCCACTCCTCGTTGGGCGTCCGCAGACCGATACCGAAAAAGTAGTGCTTGTCGTGGTCACGAGCGATCGCGGTTTGGCGGGCGCGTTCAATTCCAACTTGCTGAAATTTACCGAAGCGCGGATTCGCGATGAGTTCACGGCGCATAAAGCCTCGGGCCGGCTTTCGATTGTCACGCTGGGTCGCCGCGCCACCGATTATTTCACCAAACGCGGCTATAAAGTAGCGGGGAAATATCCGGGAATTTTTTCGAAACTCGAATTCGATACCGCCCGCTCGATTACGCTGTTTCTGACCGATCTCTACAATCGCGAGGAAGCCGATCGCATTGAAATTATCTTCAACGAATTTCGTTCCGTCGTCTCACAAAAACCGGCTGCCGAACGATTACTTCCCGTGCTCGATCCTTCCGGCTTCGTCGAAGGGAAGGGTCCCGAGCGCGATTACATTTATGAACCCGATCCCATTTCTATTCTTAATGTACTCGTTCCGCGCCATCTCGAAACGATGCTCTGGCGCGCGATGCTCGAATCCAACGCGGCCGAGCAAGGCGCGCGGATGACGGCCATGGATTCCGCCACGCGCAATGCGAAGGACCTCGTCGGCTCGCTGCAACTGAGTTACAACAAAGCGCGTCAGGCCGCAATCACGAAAGAAATTTTGGAAATCGTCGGCGGCGCCGAAGCACTCGCGCAGGGATAGTAAAATATTGTGTGGGGCGAAAGAGTATTTCGCGCACACCGCAAATAAAAAATGGCATTCGAATCTTTAGGAATCATTCCACAGATCCTTCGCGCTCTGCACGACGAAGGCTATCGCACGCCCACGCCCATCCAGCAGCAAGCGATTCCTATCGTGCTGGATGGAAAAGACCTCCTCGGCATCGCGCAAACCGGCACAGGCAAAACCGCTGCCTTCGCTGTGCCGATTCTGCAGCTTCTCGGAAATCATAAACCGCAAGGAAAAAGAAAACATATTCGCTCCCTTGTGCTGACGCCGACCCGCGAGTTGGCCGTCCAGATCGATGAAAGCTTTGCCGCTTACGGTCGCTACATGGGAATGAAAAGCGTAGTCATTTTCGGCGGCGTAAAACAGGGTGCGCAGACACGCGCACTGCATCAGGGCGTCGATATTGTTGTTGCAACACCTGGCCGATTGCTCGATCTGATGGATCAGGGTCACGTCGATCTTCAGCATGTCGAGATTTTCGTTCTCGACGAAGCCGATCGGATGCTCGATATGGGTTTCGTCCGCGATGTGAAGGATATTATCGCGGAACTTTCTTCAAATCGGCAGACCCTTTTCTTCTCCGCGACGATGCCTTCGGCCATCGTCTCGCTGGCGAATGATATTCTTGACCATCCAGTAAAAGTATCGGTCACGCCGCCTGCGACGACGGTCGATATGATTCAGCAATCGCTCTATTATGTCGAGAAATCGAAGAAGCCCGAACTCCTGCTCGATCTATTACAAGATAAAACAATTCGGCACGCGCTGGTCTTTACGCGAACGAAGCGCGGCGCGGATGTCGTGGCGAGAACGCTGGAACGAAACCATATCAGCGCCGAAGCGATTCACGGCAACAAAGCGCAAAATGCCCGGCAGCGTTCGCTCAATAATTTCAAGTCGCAAAAAATTCGCGTCCTCGTCGCAACCGATATTGCCGCGCGCGGAATCGATGTGGACGATCTCGAATATGTCATCAATTACGAAATTCCGAATGTGCCGGAAACGTATGTTCATCGCATCGGACGGACGGGCCGCGCCGGAGCTTCCGGCAATGCCATCTCCTTTTGCGCTCCCGACGAAAAACCGTTCATTCGCGACATCGAAAAACTGACCGGGAAGAAAATTCCCGTCGAACGCGATCATTCATTCGCGCAAAGCGATCGGTCCCAACCGAAGGAAAGTCCGGTTCTTATTCGAAAAGAGGGACCACCGAATAGAAATGAACGCTCCGCTAATCGGAACGAGCGACAGCCGAATGATCGTCAGCCAGATCGAAACGAACGACAGCCGAACCGAAATGAACGGCAGCCGAATCGGAATGATCGTCAGCCGAATGATCGACCACAAAAGAGGAATGAGCGTTCGCGGAATGACCGCTCCTCTGTGAAGCAAGGAACGTTTCAGAGAGAGAATCCTCAGCGTCAGGATGGGAAACCTTCCCAACACGCTCCGAAGCCTGCTTCCCGCGCAAACCAAAGGCCGAAATCGAATGCGGGAAAGCGGAAAAGGAGATGGTAAGATTTTTGTGTGTGGGGCGAAATGCTACTTCGCCCTTTTTTATCGGGAGATCCGAAATGCCCTTTCGGGCCACACATGATACAAAGAAGTTTTCCGGCGCCGGGAGCGAAAATATTGTAACTTTGTGGGCATGAAACGCTTATCATTCCTTTCAGCGCTGCTCTTATTTATAGCTATCAGGCCATCGTTTTTTGTGGTCTGTGAGAGTATTGGCAACACGTCGCATTAAATTTTGAGCCTCCGACTCAATCGACGCAGAAGTTAAATTGTTGATTGTAATGTTTCTATTCTTCTTTTCGAGATAAAAATCACATCTTATGTGGCGCGAAATGGTATTTCGCCCATCGCGGTTCAAGAGAGGCGAAATTCCATTTCGCCCCACACCAGAAAAAAAAGGAAGCTTTACGCCCGTTTTTGCGTTTGAGGGTGGTTCAGTCGGATAAGGGACGGCCGTCGTGGCCTTACGTCCCTTTTTCTTTCGCTGAAACTGTTCGAAAAAATAAAATTTGTTGGAACTCGTCGTTGCAACAAAATAGGCACCCATTTTCAAGAAAATGGTGCCTTTATTAAAACGAAACGCGCGCGCACTATATAATTTTTTTGTAATTATCGAAAACAAGCTAAATTCGATGGTTGCGTTTGAGAAACCTATATGTTAGAATTTTTAGAGAAAATATTTAGCCCAAAGAAAGATAAGGACGTCGAGTCCCTTTGGCCGGTCGTCGATGAAATTAATGGGGTTTACGAGGGCTTAGCTGCGCTTTCGGATGATGAACTTCGCGCGAAAACCGACGAATTCCGTGGGCGGCTGCATGACGTGATCGGCGAACTCGAAGAGGAATCGAAGGAATTGAAAGAGCGCCTGAAAGAGGACGTTCCGCATGAAGAACGCGAGCAGATTATCGACCGCCTCGGTGACATCACGAAGGAACTCGAGGAACAGACGAAAGTCGTGCTCGATGAATTACTTCCCGAAGCCATTGCTGTCGTCAAGGACGCAAGCCGCCGTCTTGTTGGGCAAACCTTTACGGTCGCAGGCCAGGAAACCAAGTGGGATATGGTTCCCTTCGATGTGCAGCTTATCGGCGGAATCGTTCTGCATCAGGGAAAAATTTCCGAAATGGCGACCGGCGAAGGAAAGACGCTGGTTGCGACGATGCCGGTCTATCTCAATGCGTTGGCCGGTCGCGGGGTCCATCTTGTAACGGTGAACGATTATCTTGCCCTGCGCGACTCGCAGTGGATGGGTAAGGTATATGAGTTCCTGGGTTTGACGGTCGGCGTTATCCTGCAAACGATGCAGCCATGGGAACGGAAACCGGCCTACAATGCCGATATTACCTATGGAACGAATAACGAATTCGGCTTCGATTATCTGCGCGATAACATGGTGCAGAACGCCGAGGAAATGGTCCAGCGGCCTCATTTTTATGCGGTAGTCGATGAAGTCGATTCGGTCCTGATCGATGAAGCGCGGACGCCGCTGATTATCTCCGGCCCTGTGGAAAGTTCCGAACACAAGTTCGATGAGATGAAGCCGATTGTCGATCGACTGGTCAATGCGCAGAAGTCTCTGGCGGCGAGTTTTATCGCTGAAGCAGAGGAACTCATAAAATCTGGGAACGACGCGAAGAAAAAGCAGGCTGGCGAGCAGCTTGTTCGTGTCCATCATGGAATGCCGAAGAACAAGCGGCTGCTCAAGCTCTTTGCCGATGGCGAAATGCTCAAGCTCATGCAGCAGACCGAGATGGACTTCATGCGGGACCAATCCCGCAATATGCACCTTGTCGACGATCCGCTTTATTTTGTCGTCGAAGAGAAGAACCACAATATCGATCTAACCGATAAAGGCCGGGACTTTCTTGCTGGTGGCGGAGATAAAGACCTTTTTATCCTTCCCGATATTGCGACGGAACTTTCACAGCTCGAAGGGCTCACCGAAGAGGAGATACGCAAACGCAAAGACGATATTCATCTTCTCTATGCGGATCGTTCCGACCGTTTGCATACGATCTCCCAGCTTCTTAGGGCCTATACGCTCTATGAAAAGGACGTCGATTATGTGGTACAGGAAGGAAAAGTTCTCATTGTCGACGAGTTTACGGGCCGCATTCTCGCCGGCCGGCGGTATTCGGAAGGGCTGCATCAGGCCATCGAGGCGAAGGAAAATGTGACGGTCGAACGCGATACGCAAACGCTGGCAACGATCACACTCCAGAACTATTTCCGGCTGTACAAAAAACTTTC
>DASYAJ010000240.1:0-3120 GCA_036501405.1 Kapaibacterium sp. (SeqCode) | reverse complement strand
CCCTGCACAATGAAATTGAGCGATGCATCCAGCAGTCCGGCATCGATTGGACTTTCCTACGTCCCGGAATGCTCGCCTCCAATGCAGTAGGATGGTGGGCATCTCTGATTCGAAGCGGCGATGTTGTTCGCTGGCCCTATCTTTCTGCCCCGACAGCGCCTATTGACAACCGTGATATAGCTTCCGTCGCGTTGCATGCATTAGTGAAGACCGGACACGCCGGCAAAGACTACGTTCTAACGGGTCCGCAATCGTTGACCCAGTTGGAGCAGTTATTGACAATCGGCCAAGTCGTTGGTCGAGAAGTGAGAGTCGAAGAGATATCGCCCGAAGAGACAATGCAGGAGTGGGCTGCAACTTGGCCACCGTCTGTTGTAAGCATGTTGTTGAAATCCTGGCATGCAGCAATCGGCCAACCCGCATACGTAACTCAGCGTGTTGAGGAAATTACGGGAACTCCTGCACGGACATTCTTCGAATGGGCCCGCGATCACGCGGAAGCTTTTCGCATCTGAGTGAAGCAGTTCGGCTCGAGCGAAACAACAGACCGAAATTTTACTAATATTTGAATTCCATACACTAAGTTGATGTTGAGAGTCTTCTCCTTACATTCGTCATTCGTAATTTTTATTTCGTAATTAAAAAATAAATGCCAGCAACAATGATCGCCCTTCGGAAAACGAAACGCGCACGCGGCGCGGAACTTCAGGAAATTCCGATTCCCGAAATAAAACCGAACGAAGTTCTCATCAAAATTCAGGCGTCGAGCCTCTGCGGGACCGACGTTCATATCTATGAATGGGATAATTGGGCGGAATCCCGCGTGAAAACGGTTCCTTATACCGTCGGCCATGAAACGACCGGCATTGTGGTAAAAAAAGGCGCTGTCGTGAGCCGCGTGGAAGAAGGCGATGCGGTTTCGGTCGAGACGCATATCCCCTGCCTGCATTGCAAGCAGTGTCTGACGGGACAAATGCACATTTGCCACAATCTCAAGATTTTGGGCGTCGATACGAACGGCGCGTTTGCGGAATATCTCGTGGTTCCCGAAGTGGTCGTTTGGAAAAACGATCCCAGTGTACCGCCGGAATATATGAGCATTCAGGAGCCGCTTGGGAACGCCGTTCATGCCACGCTGATCGAGCCAGTACATGGGAAATCGGTCGCGATTCTGGGCGATGGACCAATCGGTCTCTTTTCCGCCGGCGTTGCTCGCGCCTGTGGAGCAACGCAAATTTTTATGACCGGCATGGAACCGTTCCGTTTGAATATCGGCAAGCAAATGGGAGCGGACCGGATTATCAATGTCGCGAACGAGAATGCCGTCGAAATTGTGAAGGAAGCGACGGGTGGAATCGGCGCGGATGTCGTGCTGGAAATGTCGGGCGTTCCAAGCGCGATGAAAGATGGTATTGCCATGCTCCGTCGTGGCGGACGCTATTGCTTTTTCGGAATTTTTAAAGATAATCTCGTTCCCACGCCACTAAACGACATCATCTTCAACGGTGGAACATTTCATGGCATCAACGGACGGCTGATGTTCGATACGTGGTTTACCGTTTCGAATCTGCTCGCCAGCAAGCGGCTCGATGTGCGTCCCGTCGTGACGCACAAACTGCCGCTCTCGCAGTTTGAGGAAGCATTCCATCTCATGACCGAAACGCCAAAAAAAGCCGGGAAGATCGTGCTCTTCCCGGATGCGGGAATGATCGGGAAGAATTGAATTCGATGATTACACATTACAGGCTGACAAATCATGCTGAGGAAAAATCGCGAATGCTTGGGATTTCCCAAGCGCAGATCGAGCAGACTTTAATGCGGCCAGAGGAGAGAGTTTATTCAGAATCTGCTAAATACTTTTATCAAAGACTTTATCAGAAAATAAACGGTCATTCGTACCTACTTCGTTTACTGGTCGATAAAGCTCAGGAACCACCTTCCATTGTAACCATTTATATAGCATCGCGTTATCAGCGATACCGAAAGAAATTATGATCTACAATTACGATACCGAGGTCGATATTTTAACCATCAAACTTCGAGATAATATTCGTGAAGGCGAAATCGCCGATAGCGAGGAATTTTCTGGAGGGCTTGTCGCGGAGTATGGCGAGGATGGGAACCTGATTCAAATCGAACTTCGAGATGTGAGTCGTTTACTTCCGCAGGCAACGATTGTTCATCGCCAAGCTGCATGATTTTATATTCTGGTTTTGTAAACCATTCCATGAGAACATGGTATCATCGGAACGAAAGAACCGGTAAAGAGTCGTTCGAAGGCAAAATTTATTGCATGACTAATATTACTTCCCGATCACAATCGGAAATGGAGTAGCAAGACCGAGCCTTGTTTGAAACACATTCGCTATCATTCCGGCGCGGTACTCGGCATGTTCCGCAACCGGGCCTTCGAAAAGATCATGCAGCGTCGTATTGAAGAGCGCGAGCCATTTCGCAAAATGTGTGCGATCGAGATCCGGCAGTACGGCATGTTTCGGGAATGGCTGGCCGCGGTAGCTTTTCGTTCCAAGCAACAAGGTTCCCCAGAATTCATACATGGTCGGCAAATGCTTCGACCAATCGACTTTTGCGACATCGTTGAATATCGGACCCAGAGCCTTATCCTTGTTGATGCGGTCGTAAAACGTATCGACCAAAAGTTTAATATCGACTTCGGAAGAAATATCGTGTGGCATGGTAATGAGAACAATTATTTTACGGCAACATTCAATTTTTTTGTGAAGAATATCTCACCGTAAGACACTTCAACACTTTATTCTTTGTTAGGTAAAGCATATTTTTTATCAAAGCTTAATTTTTCTCAGTGAATTTTCTTAAAATCGGCCACTCCCCTGACCCTGACGACGCCTTTATGTTCTATGGCTTTGCCACGAAGAAGGTAACCATTCCAGGATATGAAATCGATCATGTTTTGGATGACATTCAATCGCTGAATGTTCGCGCAATGACCGGGGAACTTCCCGTGACAGCGATCAGCGCGCACGCCTATCCTTATGTTTCGGATAAGTATTGGATTATGAAGACCGGGGCTTCCATGGGCGAAGGGTACGGTCCAATCATCGTCTCGAAAAAGTATAAAACGATGGCGGAACTCGAAGC
>DASYAJ010000239.1:0-2874 GCA_036501405.1 Kapaibacterium sp. (SeqCode) | reverse complement strand
GGTCAGGCGATCGTTCATGGTGCTAAGATACGGCGAGAAACGAGTGTGGAACAATCATGATACCCTGCTGTTTCTTTATTTATGGACAGATCTTTTGAACAAATTCGCAATGAAGTAATGGAATTAGATCGCGAGAGACAGCGTCAGCTTGTAGACGAAGTCGAAGAAAAACTCGGCCCTTATGAACCGAATAACGCGGATTTTGAAGAAGCCTATGAACGTCTGCAGGCCTACGATCGAGGAGAAATGAATACGATCGGCCTGGAAGAATCGATGGAGTCGGTTCGGAAGTTAATGGCAGCGAAGCAAAATCGTCCATGACGTTTCAGATTCTTTCCGCTGCCCAGCGGGATTTTATTCGTGCGGTGCATTGGTATCTGGAAGACCAGCAAACGCCGCAATCGGCTGGGCGATTCGCCAAGGAAGTAAACCGAAGCTACCTCGAAATTCAGAAGGACCCAGAACGGTATCCAGCAACACATCGAGGTCTTCGTGCATGGCCGCTTAAGAAGTTCCCGTTCTTTGTCCTCTATCGGCTGAAGAAAGGCGAAATCGTCATCGCATCCTTAAAACACAAAGCCCGCGATGCAGGATACTTAGATCGGCTGCAATAACAATATTTACTGCGCCAGCGGCAGCGTATCCACCTTTCCATTCATTCGCACAAGACCTTCATACGTTCCGCGTGGCCACTTCGCGTGGCGCATACGTCTCGTCTTTGCCATGCCCCCTCACCACACGGACGGGAACCGTTCCGGGTTGCTTTCGCGCATGATGGCGTAGGCGGCTTCGATCGTATCCTCGACTTGCGGTTTGGAGAAATAATCGCCATCGGAACCATACGCAGGCCGGTGATCGCGCGCGCTAAGCGTTACCGGCTTGGCGTCGAGCCAACGGTAACCATCCTGTACTTCGAGAATTTCGCGCATGATGTAAGCCGAAGCGCCGCCGGGAACGTCTTCGTCCATCACAATAATTCTGTTCGTCTTTTTCAACGATTCGACAATCAGGTGATGCCGATCGAATGGCAGCAGCGTTTGCACGTCGATGACTCCGAGAGAAATTCCCATTTTTTCGAGTTCCACACCCGCTTCCATCGCGATGCGGCAGCTTGCACCGTAAGTGACGAGCGTAATATCCGTTCCTTCACGCAGAATTTCAGGCACGCCAAGCGGCACCGTAAACGTGCCGATATTCGTGGGAATCGTTTCCTTCAATCGATACCCATTCAGCACTTCGACGATGAGTGCGGTATCGTCCGAACGGAGCATGGTGTTGTAAAATCCGGCGGCCTGCGTCATGTTCCGCGGCACAAGGACGAACATCCCACGAATGGAACTTAGAATCATACCCATCGGGGAACCCGAATGCCACACGCCTTCCAGCCGATGCCCACGCGTGCGAACGATGACGGGAGCTTTTTGTCCACCCTTCGTGCGCCATTGAAGTGTGGCAAGATCGTCCGACATTGGTTCCAGCGCGAAAAGCAGGTAATCGAGGTACTGAATTTCGACAATCGGCCGCAGCCCGCGCATCGCCGCGCCGATACCCTGACCGAGAATCGTCGCTTCCCGAATGCCGGTATCGGTCACACGAAGTTCCCCATATTTCGCCTGCAAATCCTCGAAGCCTTTGTTGACATCCCCGATCACGCCAATATCTTCCCCAATAGCAAAGACACGCGGATCGCGCGCGAGCGCCTGATCGAAACAGGCCTGCAAGACTTGCCGGCCATCGACTTTCGATTCGTTCCCACTGTATTCCGCGATCCTTTCGGGAACCTTCAGCGCCGATTCTTCGGACTCGCTATAAAGAGAGGAAGAATATTCCTCGAAATGCCGCGCATCGGCCTTTTTCTTCCATGCTAATAGCGCCTGGTGCGAGCCAACTGTAGCGCCATTGTTCAACCGGAGCACTTTTCCGGCTGCGATATAAATATCTTTATTGACTGGCTCTTTGATCGCTTGCAGCGAATCTTTGATTGCGAGGATGTCGGAACCATTCGAAGATTCGGCTGCAATCGAATCGAGAATGGCGCTGACTTCCGCAATCTCATTTTTAATCGGCGTTAAATAGGCTTCCCATGCGCGCTGCTTGGCCTCATCGACGATCTTTTTATTTTCCGCATCGATGGTTTCCATCTCTTCGGCAGTCGCAATGCCTTCGGCAACGATCCAATCCCGAAAGCGATTGATGCAATCGCGATCGAGTTCCCATTCGAGGCGCTCTTTCGATTTATAGCGTTCGTGGGAACCGGAAGTGGAGTGCCCCTGCGGCTGCGTCAGCTCGGTGATATGAAAAAGGGCGGGCGTATGTTCTTTCCGCGCTTTTTCAGTTCCCTCCCTATACGCTGCAAGGAGCGCGGGATAATCCCATCCGTTTACGCGATAGATTTCGTAGCCATCATTATTCTCCCCCGCCTTTTCAAGGCGGGAGTCGCGGGATGGTTGCGATTGGAACCCTTTTAGAATCTCGGAAATATCTTCCTTGCACGTCTGGTATTTCGCCGGAACGCTGATGCCGTAGCCATCGTCCCACACGCTGATGGCCATCGGAATCCGGAGCACGCCGGCGGCATTGAATGCTTCCCAAAAGAGTCCTTCGGATGTGGAAGCATTCCCAATTGTCCCAAATGCGACTTCATTGCCATGATTGGAAAATTCGCCGAAGCCCTTCTGAAGTTCCGGCACATCGCGAAAGAGTTTGGATGCATACGCCAGCCCGACAAGCCTTGGCATTTGCCCACTGGTCGGAGAAATATCGGCGGAGGAATTTTTCTGCGCCATCAGATCCTTCCAGGAACCATCCTCGTTCAAGCTCCGCGTCCCGAAGTGCCCATTCATCATGCGGCCAGCCGAAGCCGGTTCCGCTTCG
>DASYAJ010000238.1:0-8914 GCA_036501405.1 Kapaibacterium sp. (SeqCode) | reverse complement strand
GGACCAAGGCCAGGGACTTTCTATCGAAGCACCTTTTATCGGAACGGAAGGAGAACCTGTTCGATAAGCAGAAGCCGATGCCCGATTCGATGGGAGCGTTATTGACCGAACTGTTCGACCTGCTGCGCGATTCGTTCCATCGGACGGCAATGACCGATGACGAGGCCTATGGAGCCGCACGGGACGCGCTGGCGCTCGTGCTTGTGCGGCTCTCACCGGCAGAACGTCACATGTTACTCGAGTCGCTTGTTGAGAGTGAGACGCCGGAAGCACAAGGCTGGTTCAAGGAATTGGAACAGAAAATCGATCCATCGGTTCGAACGTCCGAAGACTCCGGGCCGGTGAGGATTTACCTTCCAGCCAACGGTACATGACCGCCATAGGCCGTTGCGAGACCGATGGCCGGTTTGCGCGACTGGTTGCGATCCCTTGCGTCTCCCTCGAAAATTATGTGTCGTAACTTCTACGGTCACACGGTGTCACACCGTATCGTCGAAGAGGACTGAGAGCGATCCTTCGGTATAGACGCTCCTCAAAATTGCGATTTTGCGACACATACCGTCACATAATCGGTCGAACTTGAAATCAGAAGCGTAAATTATCTGATGAGTTCATACCCGGCTTGCACAAGACGTTCTGCATCCGCCGGAGAAACCACCCAATACCAGCCGGATGAGCAATCATCCGTGGTGCAGTCCCCCATAATAATTCGTGCCGGTTTTACATGATGATAAGCTGAAGAACGGGCGAGTGCGAAAGAACGGAACGAGGAGACCGTTCCCTGAACGATTCCTTGCGCCTTCAAGGTGGAGAGCGATTCCGTGTTGTCCTGAATGCTATTCATACGCATTAGAGGCGTTTCGGGAAGGAATCGTCCCCGGAAAACGAGGAATCGTCTCCTAAGAACGAGGAATCCTCCTAATACATCGAAAACATCAAATTTTTCCTCGTGTTGCCATCGTGTGGCCAAAATCGAACAGCCTTCCGATGGAAGGCTGCAAAAACGCTTAAAGGCAAGCAGATTCGTAAGAATAGAGCCTCATGGAGACCGTCGCGAGCACTCGGACACAGAGTGCCAGAAGGGGATTCTAAAGCACGAACTTCTTATGATTTTTTCAATTTCCTCCTTGGAAGATTGGGTACGGGGAGGCAGACATCTTCCTGACATTTCCGGCTTTATTTTGGCATTAGTTTTTCATCCATTCATGAGCATGACCACACTGACGACAACCACGAACACACAGTTCGGCGAAATTCGCTCCAAGCGGCTGATGATGGGGAATGCCAAGCTCTTAATTCAGGAATTTTTAGAGTTATGCCAGCTAAATAATTTACCACCAACATTAGATAATTTTACGCGATGGGCTAAATGTGATTTCGACATAGAACGCTTCCTTAAGAATAACAAATAATCCCACCGAAATTTTCGCTCCTTCTCGTTCGTTACTCTTGCATGAAATCCATCGCCACTATCGAGTACGAATCATTCCCGGTAGAAGATCGTGGAATGCGGGGATTTTTCGCTTGTGCCGCGAAGCAGGCTATGGCGATTCCCCTGGTCTCGGTGAGAATTTCTCTCGTCCGAACGATGTCTATGCCTTTTTTTCACTCTTGCCCTACCCAACAAGTCTTTTACACTTTACAAGGATAAAAAATAAAACATGTTGATACCAAATACCCACATCGCCATTGTTGGCGGCGGTCCCGGGGGACTCACTTTAGCGCGACTTTTACAACTGAAGGGAGCAAACGTAAAAGTTTTGGAACGAGATTTCAATCAAGATGCACGCGTGCAAGGCACTACACTCGATTTGCATGAAGAGTCGGGATTGAAGGCATTGCGCCAAGCGCAATTGTTCGATGAATTCAAAAAGAATTATCGTCCCGGTGCCGATAGAATGATTATTGTAAATGAGCGTGCAAAAATCTTTTTTTCTGACCACGATGGAAAACCGGAAGACGATTTTGGCAGCGAACATTTCCGCCCGGAAATCGATAGAGGCCCTTTGAGAAAAATTCTCCTCGAATCGTTGCAGCCCAATACCGTAATATGGGATAGTCAGTTTGTTTCCATGCAAAAACAAGACAATGGCTGGTTGCTGCATTTTAAAAACGGAACTTCTGCCTCTGCCGATATTGTCATCGGTGCCGATGGAGCTAATTCTAAAGTTCGACCGTACATTACCGATATTACACCTTTTTACACCGGAATATCGGGCATATTGAGCGTAGAAGGGATTCGTGATCCCGAAATAACCGTTCCCGACGTCCATAGACTGTCGAAGGGGGGGGGAAATCATGGCTTTTGGCCGGGGAAAAACTTTTACGGTCGCATCCAAAGGTGATGGAACTTTAGCTTTTTACGTCTCCTGTAAAGTGGAGGAAAGCCGGCTGAAGGATATAGATTTTGCCGATAAGACACAAGTGCGAACATGGTTCGAAAACGATTTTGTTGAATGGGGTAATCTCTGGCGTGAGTTGTTTGAAAATGCCGAATCGACATTTATTCCCATTCCGATTTATTGTATGCCCTTAGATCAAACCTGGCAGGCGTTGTCCAACCTGACGATGCTTGGCGATGCTGCGCATTTAATGCCACCCTTTGCAGGGGAAGGCGTCAATATGGCCATGCTCGATGCTTTGGAGTTAAGTGAGAGTTTATGCAGCGACAATTTTAGCGATCTGCAAATGGCCATTGCTTTTTATGAAAACCAAATGCGACAAAGAGCCGCAATGGCTGCGCAAGAGTCGTTAGAAAATGGAGAGATGATGCACAGCCCGGATGCGCTCCAAAAAATGCTGGCGTTTTCTGGAGGGAATGTAACCAATCTAATACGACCGGATAATTTTGGATACGAACGAAACGCAAGCTAATTCCTTGCCGCCTTGAGTAATTTTGCAAAGTCGAGGAGTTCCGCGAAAAACCGCTCAACTATATCTCCGCGACGGCCTTCACGCAGGCGTGTAAATAATTCCGGGTCGATCGGAAGCGATTTCTCCCTTAACGCAAGCAACATATCTACTGGAACGCCGATGGAGTTAGAGATCGGCACCATTTTAAGCTCGATAGCCACTTGCAGAAGTTGCTCGATCGCTCGAGCGCCATTAGCATTCCCATAACTTACGAATCCCACCGGCTTCTTATTCCATTCCGCGAATACCCAATCGAGCGCGTTCTTAAGTACGGCAGAATAGCCATGGTTATACTCCGGCGTAACGATAATATAACCATCCGCTTCTCCAATTTTATTGGCCCATTGGCGGCCCAGAGGATTCGAATAATTGCCTTTATTACTCCCCGGCGGAATCGGTTCATCGAAAAAAGGAAGCGGCCAATCGCGTAAGTCGATCAATTCCGCTTCTACACCCTCTCTGCTCTTCAACGCGTCAAAAAGATAATACGCCGGTTTCTCGCTGAACCGGTTCGCTCGCGTGCTGCCGATAAGAATTTGTATCTTTAGGGATGTATTCATAGCAAACGTGTACGGAGCCGTTTTTGAACGTCCAAACAGATTATCTTATTTATTTCTTCGTCGTGTTAATGGTGCGGGTGAGCAGCGTTATCCCAGTGGAATACGCTTGGCATTTGCATCGAGCCACATCTCGAAGGATTGCAGTTCGGGATTCAGCTCGCGGGAAAAAGTTACGTCGCGGGTGTGATTACATTCATCAGCAAAATCACGATAGAACTGCCACATATTCGCTAAATCGTCTGCACCTGGGAACCCGAATCTGCGATACACCTCCGGCGTGATTTCGTTATAGGCCACATCCTCACCAATCGCGCTTCCAATGGCATTTGCCATCTCTGAAATCGTCCGCTGGTCACCGGCCACGCCCACGCGTTTCCCAGCAAGACTCGTCCCTTTTTTGAAGATACCATACGCACATTTGCCAATATCCTCAGCGGCAATCCCGGCCAATTTTTCACTACCCATCGGGAGCGAAATCGTGAGCTTGCCATCGACACCGCGTTTGGGCCCCATTCCAAAGTAGAGGATGTTATCCCAATAGAACGAAGGCAGGATAAAGGTGGTCGGCACACCCGACTGAGTAAAATAATCATCGGAGGCACCTTTGCCGTCGAAGTGCGGAACTTTGTATCGGTCGTGAAGCGTGGGAAGCCTGGGATCGTCGATCGGAACGAATGTACGGACATCTTCGAGGGTGGACCATATTATATGTTTCAGGCAGGTAGCTTTCGCGGCTTCGGCCATTTGCTTCGCTTCGGCCATTTCTTTTTCAGGCGAAAAATGCGTCCAGAAAAAAGTTACGAAATACGCGCCGTATGCGTCACGTAAGGCTTCGGTCATGCTGTGGCCATCGTCAATGTTCGCAGAAACGATCTCTGCACCCATCGCGGCCAGTGCTTTCGCTTTATCGGAATTGGGATCCCTCGTTACCGCCCGGACCGCAAACTCACTATTGTTATCGTTCAAAATTGCTCGCGCAAGCCCCCCTCCCTGAGCACCCGTTGCGCCGAATACTACGATCGTTTTCTTTTCAAACATATTTCTTCCTGGTTCCAATGGTAATGAATACGATAAAGAGTGCTTGCCTATCCGATCGCCAGCACGAATATCGTTGCAACAAACAAACTACTGTTGACAAATGTGCTGAAAATTACTCTCGGCACTATACAGGTAAACGTTTGCGCCGAGATTCCGATGATTTAAGAATGCGGAAAAACTCGATAGAGCATAAAATAAATTACTACCCCTGTAACGCTGACATACATCCACGCGGGGTAGGTCCATTGGGCGATGGAACGGTGCTTCCGGTATCGGGCACGCAGGCCACGAATCAAGGTGATCGTCGCTAAGACGGGAATGGTTACCGCGAGTAACGTATGAGTTGTTAGCAGCGTAAAATAGAGCGGACGATAAAATCCAGTACCGCCGAAATAAATGATTCCGGCATTGAAATGATAATAAAGATACGAGATAAGGAAAACGATGGAAGTGCAAAACGCGGCGATCATTAACATTCGGTGCTGTTTTGCTGCATTCGAATTGCTTGACCGTCGCTTGATGCGGTTTCGTGCGATAAATAAAAGAACGGCGCAGGCGCCATTTAAGGATGCGTTGATTGCAGGTAGGTCAGAAATGGTCATGTAAAAATGTAGTACCTTCGCTTTTTTAGATTGTCGATCAATGCACCAAACCCATAGAATTCAGCTACAGTTCATATTTGCGTACATGGTCGAACATAGAGGATAAAACTGAAAACTTCAAGCGTGCAATTGCATACTCGAAAAAGGCTACAAATCGAGCAATGTAGACGGAATGGCCCGGTTTTCTGCTTCGGAGGATTCCTGGCTGACACTCGGACACAGAGTGCCATGAGCGCTGGAATGATTTTATTATTCCAGCGTAAGAATAACTTTTATTGTAATGGAACGGTACTACGATCTCAGCGGTAAGTCCGGTGTGGCGGGTTATGAAATTCACTCCGATGGAATCTGGGTTCAATTCAAAAATGGAAATTCCTATTTTTATTCGCGCGTGCTTATCGGAGAGTCGAATTTTTCTCAGATGCGCGATAAAGCTATCGCTGGAAAAGGACTTGCCACTCTCATTGCCACGCATCCGGTCATTCGAGAGGGATATAGCCAAAAACGGTAACGACGACCAATCCATCTTAAAAATTCCCAATAATATCTACCGTTCGAGCAAGCCTGGCGCTTTGCACGAACGCTATATTCCGGGAAAAATCTCAATGGGACGTTTGGAAAAAAGGTGTACTGAGACCGCTGATTATCCTTCCTGACCCCAATCACTATTATGGGAACGAAGAATGGATTAGCTGGAACGATTGGTTATGGGCCAATAAAAAATAAAAAGTCCCGGACGAACCAGGACCAAGGCTTACGCCTGTAGAATCATCTTTACTATGATGAGCTTCTCGCAAGGAAAGCAGACCACAGCTAACGGAACACGTCCATTCAAAAAATCTCTGAAACTTATTTTGTAGTTTTCGAATTATGGATAGGAACGCATAGTCAGAATGGAAGTGTTCCGTGATTAACGTTCTATACTCAGATTCTCAAGCCAAAATTTTCGAAAGAATCAAGGGAATATCAGTTCCGCTCAGCTCTTGCTTCAATGTTTTCAATGGCGTAAAGCCTTTCGAGGTTGGCAAAGGCAAGCCTCCTCAAACAAAAACAATAGCGACTGAAAAACCTTATGTATTCGATGGAACGAGACCTAATGATGAGTGGTCACCACTGCTACGTGGAAGTCTAATAAATAGATACGTTCTTCTTTGGGATAAGAATTACTGGATTAAATATGGACCATGGCTTGCTGCTCAGCGCGACCCCGAAATTTTCGAGGCACCCGAAAAGATAATGATTCGCCAAACCGACGATTCATTGAAGGCTACTCTTATAACTTCAGGTTTCATAGCGAGAAACAATCTTCACATTATCGTTCCTAAATCAGAGGATATAAGTCTCAAATTTATTCTTGGGGTTATTAATTCGAAATTGCTTGATTTTCTTTATTCATTTATTAATCCTGAAAAAGGGGAAGCGCTGGCTGAAGTCAAAAAGCAGCATGTCGAAATATTGCCTGTTATAAAAGCTCCCATCGAATCCCAAAAACCAATCGTCAACCTCGTCGATCAAATGCTCGCAACAAAAAAGCAGCTTGCCGCCACGCAGCGTGATTCCGAACGGGAACAGTTCCAGCGCAAATGCGATTACCTCGATGGCGAGATCGACCGGCTGGTCTATGAGCTTTACGGCTTAACGGCGGAGGAAATTAAAATTGTGGAGGGAAGCTAAAGTAAGAGATAATGGGTTAAAAGCAATACTATGGAAGCTTTGGGTACGATCGAGATTCGGGTACAAGGTATTCGGGGGAGTGAAGAAATTTCCCCGAAAAACCTCGATATTGCAGAATTACGCGAAATGCTATCTCGTGTCGAGGGTCTTTTGTTTCCTACTGGAAGCAGGAAGCGCCCATCGGTCACTTATGAAATGCACGAAGGCTCGGTTCGCCATGTATTCCGAACGAGCATGCAGTATGCGGTCATGATCGGTGCTGTTCTTACTCAAATTCGAGAGACCGGCTCTCTTGATTTTCTGGAACTTAATACGGCGAAAGCGATCGAAGCATTTCAAGAAGAAGCCACGCGTAAGGATTGGAAGTTTACAATCGTTACTTCTTCGGTACCGGATTCCCCGCTCTCGATTACGCGCAAGACTCATTATGTTCGGGATGAACACATGCTTGCCAATGCGGATTTTTTCTTCTATGGTAAAGTCACAACATTAGGAGGCAAAAGTAAAGGCACGATCCATATCGATACGGAGGAGTTTGGGAATCTCATCATCCAAACTCCTCAAAAGGAATTGGAAAACCTCCAAGAAAATTTATTATACCATGTCCTTGGCGTTCATGCTTCAGGGCTGCAAAATCCCCAAACAGGTGAAATCGAAGCCGGTTCACTTGTCTTTCGGGAATTTGTACAATATGAACCTCACTATGACGAATCCTATCTCAACCGGCTGATCGAAAAGGCTCGAGCATCTTGGTCTAATGTAGTCGATGTCGATGAATGGCTTGGGGATATAAGAGGCTACTCCCATGCCTGAGGCACCCGTTAAAGTTCTTGCCGATACCTCGTTCTTCATTCGCCTTTTGAAGGAGAACGATCCTTTGCATTCGAATGCCAAAGGATATTTCAAATACTTGCGAGATCATTCCGGAATCATTTTATGTTCCACCATTGCAATGGCTGAGTATTGCGTGAAAGGTCAGGTGGAAGAGCTGCCTTTGAAAGCGGTACAGGTTGTTCCGTTTAATGCTACTCATGCCATCCGAGCTGGCGAGTTCGCCAGAATGTCTTTTGCTGCAAGAGTGAGGGTGGATGAAAGAGTTATTATTCCGAATGATTGTAAATTACTCGCACAAGCGGATGTAGAACAGGTCGGATATTATCTCACCAGCGATTCTCGTTCACGAACGATCTTCGAAGTTCTAAGAACAGGATTAGGTTTGTCTTTTCAATTCATAGATATTCGTGACGCAGTGAACGAGACGTTTGGAATTCTTGATTTTCCAGAGGAGTAGCGTCAATCCAATGCTCGCCATAGAAAAAGCCCGCCGCGGCGGACCGCCACTATACACGATTCCGATCAGGAATAGTTCCAACGCAAATGTGATTACCTCGATGGTGAGATCGCTAATCTCGTCTATCAGCTTTACAGCTTAAAACAGCGGAAAGCCGGATGTCGAAGGAACAGATGAGGTCCAATTAGTGACGCCATATTCGTAGCCAGTTGCTCATCTGTTTTTCTCGGTTTGGTGCTAAATTGGGATGAGAATGTTTTCTAAGAAACAAAGCGGAAAAGTATTCGTTGGAACAGGTAACTTTAAGGAATAATGATGAAAATATTTATCGCTTCGAATGAAAAGGCCGTCAGTACTGCGCTGTTGGTGTTGCGCATTGGCGTGGGCGCAATCATGTTCGCACACGGCGCGCAGAAAGTGTTCGGCATTTGGGGTGGTAAGGGGTTGGCAACAACGGTCCAGATGATGAGTCAAGGCCTTGGTGGGCCGGCGTGGCTCCCATATTTTTCAGCATTCACCGAATTTTTGGGCGGGACCTTTATTCTGTTCGGCCTGCTGACACGCTTTTGGAGCATCGCCGTGCTCATCAATATGTGCGTGGCCATATTTGCCGTACACCTCAAGAACGGCTTTTTTGCGCCGATGGGATTCGAGTTCCCAGGCCTGGTGGCAATGTGTGCGCTCGCGCTTGCCATTGCCGGACCCGGTATGTTCAGTCTCGATTGGGCGATCTTTCATCCGCGCGAAGGTTCGATGCATGTCCGGCACACGACACGATTGTTCCCACCATTTTCGGTTCCCGGCGGTTCGGCCCAGTTCAAGCCAACAAAATAAAT
>DASYAJ010000237.1:0-6956 GCA_036501405.1 Kapaibacterium sp. (SeqCode) | reverse complement strand
CTTCAAGGTAATCGGAAGCACGGCGAAGTTGACGAATAAACAGATCAAGCTGTTCCGATTTCGATAAATTTTTCTTTGTCATTCGATTGGTAGTGCATCAAACGAAACCATTCTTGCGAACGTGCTGAGATTATTCTCCTGCTCACCCAAAATATCGATTTTTTGCTCGCCGATCCGTTCCCATAATCGCCAGCGAATCTCACCGACCGTTTTACGCAGAACGGGTTCAGGATTTACGATCATAATATCGATATCCCCGCCTCGCTTGGAATCATCGACGCGAGAACCATAAAGATAGACCTTTGCATTCGGCAAGAACTGCCGAACGGTCTCTCGGATCGATTGCTGTTCAAAACTCGTGAGCCGCATGGTCGTCTTTAAATAAGTGCATCTTGGAAAGGATTATTCTCGAAAAAATGTTTCTTCGTTCACAAACCAAACCGTTTGCACGTAAATTGCAAGGGTAAGGTTCGATAATAGCGATGCCAGCATAGCCATGTCAGCCAGCCTCTTCGAAGAACACGGTCTTGTTGCCGACGGTCCGCCGAGCGCGCCGCCGGTGGATAACAGCCAATTCCTCTTTTTTATCGGATTGGCGGTCGACACGGTGCTCTTCATCACATTCGCTGGTGGATATTTCCTGCTTCGGGCCAGCGCGCCAAGCTGGCCGCCGCCGGACTTGCCGCACCTCCATCCTGCCCTCGTGGGATGGAGCGCCATTGCGCTCTTTCTCGGCGCGGTGCTATTGACGGTAGCGGTCATTGCGCAGCATAAAAACGCGCTTCGCACCATGAGAGGCTCTCTCATGCTGTCTATTATTTTTCTCACAACATTTCTTGGCCTTAATGCGATCGAATGGCGCAGCATTTTTGCGTCGGGCTTGCCGATCCGTACCATCTTCGGGGGGATTTATTTTGTGCTTACGGGCCTCTTTCATGTCCACATTGCGGGATGTATGCTCTACATTATCAGCAAATATCGCTGGACCCGGCGCTGGCGGCGCTACACACGCTCTTCGATCAGTATTGCGCGACTCTCCTATTTTATCGATGCGATGTTAGTGCTTTGGCTTGCGATCTTCGGCGTGATTTATCTTTAGTTGAGTTTATTTCGCAAAGTTTTTGTTGGTCCGCTTCCTAAACTCACATCGGCTCAACTTTAGATTTTTATTTTGATCAGACTCGGTATCGTCGGCGCTACAGGCGCGGTGGGAACGGAACTGCTTCGGGTACTCGAAGCGCGAAATCTCGCATTTTCGGAACTCCATCTTTTCGCGAGCGATCGCTCAATCGGTAAGACGGTATTGTTCCGCAATGCGCCGGTTATACTGGAAAAAGTGTCGCCGGAATCTTTTCATTCACTCGACATCGCAATCTTCAGCGCCGGCAGCGACATCACCAAACAATGGCGCGAGGCTGCAAAAAAAGCCGGCTGCATTATTATCGATAACTCCAGCGCCTTCCGTATGGAGCCAGGCGTTCCGCTCGTCATACCGGAAATCAATAGTGCAGACCTTTCGGCACATCAGGGATTTATTGCAGTTCCCAACTGCTCGACCATCATTATGCTGATGGCCGTCGCGCCGTTGCGAACATTGGGCAAGATCAAGCGCATTGTCGTTTCCACCTATCAGGCCGTCAGCGGAGCTGGAGCGAAAGCAATCCGAGATTTGGACGAAGAAGCTGCAAATTTTGTACGAACAGGCGTTGTCGAACGGGGGAAGGATTCCATTTTCCCCTACCCGATTGCGTTCAATCTGTTCTGCCATAACACGACGGTCAACGAAGCAGGTTACAATGCCGAAGAATGGAAAATGATCCAGGAAACGAAAAAGATTCTGCATGACGATTCGATTCTCATCACCGCAACCTGCGTTCGGGTTCCCATCTTTCGTGTGCATTCTGAAAGCGTGAATATCGAATTGGAACCCCCTCCTTTTCAAGAAGGGGGCAGCGGGTGGTCACGCCCCTCGGTGGAAGAGATTCGAAAATCATTAGCTGCTTTCGAAGGCGTGGATGTCATGGACGATCGCGTCGGTAACCATTTTCCGATGCCAAACGAAACGACCGGCAAGTTCAATGTCAGTGTCGGGCATATTCGGCAAGATGTGAGCAATCCGAATGCAATCGATCTTTTCGTCTGCGGTGATCAACTTTTGAAAGGCGCCGCGCTGGACGCCGTACAGATCGCGGAATGCCTCGTCGAGCACAATCTTGTTCGGAAGTAAATTCAAGCGGGAATACAACCAATAGCATACTGGTTCTTTGCGGCTCAAAAAAATTATCCGGTAAGCATCATCTCTATCGAATTCGAATGGGCGACTATCGAGTAATCTATGAAGTACAGGACGACCAACTGCTCATCTTAATCGTTCGGGCCGGGAACCGAAGAGAAATTTATCGTTAAATGTCCAAAACCAAAACGCAATTTGTTTGTCAGTCCTGCGGCTATATGTCGCCGCGATGGATTGGCAAATGCCCGGAATGCGGAACGTGGAATAGTTTCGTCGAAGAGACCATGTCTGCTCCGAGCAGTTCCCGCGCGCTCGGCGCACGGACTGCATCGAACGCGGACTCCCGAAAGCCGATTCGCCTGAGCGAGATTTCCGTCACAGAGGAAGGCCGCATACTCACGGGCATCGCGGAGTTCGATCGTGCGCTCGGCGGCGGCATTATGCCGGGATCGATTGTGCTCGTCGGCGGCGATCCGGGCATTGGGAAATCGACGCTGATGATGCAGGTCGTTCGCGGCCTTTCTCCGGGTTCGAACACGCTGTATGTTTCGGGCGAAGAATCGGCAAGGCAGTTAAAGAGCCGCGCAGAACGATTAGGGATTAAGAACGATAACCTCTACATTCTCGCTGAAACGAATATCGAAGCAGTGCTCGAAGCGATTCGCACGATGATGCCGGAACTCGTCATCGTCGATTCGATTCAAACGATGTACCGCCCGATGATCGAGTCCGCACCGGGAAGTGTCTCGCAAGTGCGCGAAACGACTGCGCTGCTCATGCAAGTTGCGAAATCAACCGGCATTCCGATCTTTGTCATCGGACATGTCACAAAAGAAGGAATGATCGCGGGACCGAAAGTGCTGGAACATATCGTCGATACGGTCCTGCAATTCGAAGGCGAACGCACCCATGCTTATCGGATCCTCCGCGCGGCGAAAAACCGTTATGGTTCCACGAACGAGATCGGAGTATTCGCCATGACAGGTCAGGGGCTGGAAGAAGTTCCTAATCCTTCCGAAGTTTTTCTTTCGGAGCGCCGCAAGAATGCCAGCGGTTCGGCGGTCACTGCGGTACTCGAAGGGACACGCCCGGTGCTAATCGAAATTCAGGCGCTGGTGAACCCATCCAGCTACAGTTCCCCGCAGCGCGTCGTCACGGGCTACGATTCGAAACGCATCGCGATGCTGCTTGCTGTGCTCGAAAAGCAACTTTCGGCGCGTATGGGAATGAGCGATGTGTTCATCAATATCGCGGGCGGCCTTTTCATCGACGAACCCGCAGCCGATCTCGCCATCGCGATGGCTGTCCTTTCGAATCAGCTCGATCTTGCCATCGATCCTGCGGCATGTTTAATTGGAGAAATTGGTTTGGGAGGAGAAGTTCGCGCCGTTCCTCAGGCCGAGCTTCGCGTGGCCGAAGCAATCAAACTCGGATTTCAGCACATCGTGCTGCCACGCGCTAATATGAAAGCTATTCCAAAAACTGCAGAAAAAATCACGGTCCGGCCCGTTTCGCATCTCGAAGAAGTACGTGCGCTCGTTTTATGACGTTTGTTCTTGCCACACATAATCTCCATAAACAAGAAGAGCTTCGGCACATTCTTCAAGCCCAGCTTGGAAGAGTGGTCGAAATTCTGACGCTCGATACGATTCAGCCTCCCATCGGTGACATCAAGGAAACCGGTACAACGCTCGAAGAAAATGCCCTGATCAAAGCGCGCGCGGTCTTCGAACAAACGAAGATTCCTACCGTTGCCGACGATACCGGACTGGAAGTTTTTGCCTTAGATGGCGCGCCGGGAGTCTATAGCGCACGCTATTCCGGCGAAGGAGCAACGTATCAATCCAATATCCAGAAATTGCTGAAAGAATTAGGTGGCAATCCCGACCGCCGGGCAACCTTCGTGAGCGTCATCGCCTTTATCGATGCAAAGGGCACCGAGCATCTTTTTCGCGGCGAAGTACGCGGACGCATCGGCTGGCACGCACGCGGCTCGAATGGCTTTGGATACGACCCCATCTTTATTCCCGAGGACGGAACGAAAACATTCGCGCAAATGACCGAAGAAGAAAAGAATGCCGTCAGTCATCGCGGTCGGGCAATGGGCAAATTTGTCTCGTTTCTCATCGATCGGAAGCCAATTTCTGCAGCGGCGTTATAATTTTCCGAGTTCCGCAAACTTTTTCTCGAAGAGATCGGCGGCTTTCCGCAGCTCTGGTTTGCGCGAGCAGATCAAGTCGATCTTGAACCGGTAATCTTCCGCCGTCAATTCGCCAAGCCAGTGCAGCGCGACAACATCGATGACGCCAATAGCGTCGTAAGGATGCCGCCGGTAGGTATCGCGGAGCAGAGCAATCGCTTTAGCACGGTGCGCTGTGTCGGTCGCGGCGATTTGCGCCACACCGAAGGAGGCATCGATCGCATACGCATAGGGCGCATATCCTGAAAGGCGATAATAATCAATATTCCAGAGTTCCGGAACGGAATCCATCGTGTGAACAATCTCATCGTAAGCCGCGATGGCTGCCGAATTATATTTCTGGGACCGCTCGAACTCCGCATACGCCACGATGATCGATTCCTTTGACGATTTTTTTCGAAAAAGCGGGATGGAACGACGAAAGAGAGAATCCGCACTGTGAGAATCGTTTTTTTGAATCATCAGGATCGCTTCGCAGCCAAAGGCGATGGCCAACGCATCATCATCCTTTCGAACGTCCGAGTTGCGAGCAGTCGCACTCCAGTTCCTAAGCGCCTGATCGATCGTGATCGAGGAGTCACTCAATTTATTTTGGTACTGATATGCCGATTGAATTAACGCGCGCGCCCGCTCTTGCGTCTCGCTCTGCTTCTTTGCGTTCGGCTTCTGTTGTGCGCGTGCGTTCGCAGAGAAAAAAAATCCGGCACTCAAGAAAATGACGATAGCTCTCATGTCAGGGTAATCATGTTTTTTGAAGGCAGTTTGGTTCAGCCTACAATTCCCACATCGCTCCGGCCGTCACGCGGATATCTAAGGATTTGGAGCCAAACGGATCGATTGGATCCGGGAACGCGAGGTCGTTCGTCGTTATGCGCGAGGGATTCGACTGATAAATTCCCGTCAATCCTCCCGCAATTCCTGCTTCGAAAAAAAAGATGGGACCATGCAAGATTTCGTCCATCACACCGAGCGCGGCATAGAGCGAGACCTCACTCGAATTCGTGTAAGATTTGAAGTTATCGACGGATGCGAGCGAACCGCCTGGCGTTTCCGTCGCCGAAAGAAGCAGGCCGAAGGATGGTCCGACACAGACATAAGGCCGCACGAGTCCTGTTCCGATCGCATATTTTATTACGACCGGAATTTCACAATAGCTCAGGGCATAGGCGTCGGAACCGGAATAGATCGTGTTCCCGATTTGCCGGTTTTTTGCGGCGTCGGCGTATTCTTGGTTTGTTCCTTTTTGATCGTAGAGGACGCTGGCACCGACGGCGAGATTATTATTGAACCAATGCTCGACGGTCAATCCACCAACGAAGCCAGATTTCAGGCTCGTCGAGGTATTGAGCGGCGTAGAATCGGGCGTTTCGTTCGCAAAGTTTCCACCGGCGCGCAGGCCGATCCAAGTCGTGGAACCCATCCAACCGACCGAATATTGCGCAGAACAGGGCGTCGGCGCAAAATAAAGTGTCGAAAGAACGCAAAAAAAGAGTGCAAATCGGAAACGTGAGATCATATGTCCTGCAATATAATCAATTTTTCGAGATCGAAACGCGGAACCTTAAAAATTCCATTCCGGAATTAAAAATTCCCTTGCGCGATTAAAAATTCCATTGGGCGGAAAGCTGCGCCTCCACCTCCGGTGTGCGTGTCAAAGTTCCAGAAGTTAGGTCTTCATCGTGCAGCACGGCATACCAGATGGAACCGAAAAGCATTGGTCCCATCCCATGCCAGCGCAGAAGCGAAACGATGACGACCGGTCCCACGCGCGTTTGCCGTTCGAGTTCATCGAAGGAAAGAGCCGAGGAAACCGACGATGTGTTCTGTCCTTCATTGAAAAGGAAAAACGCGCGAACGCCTGCCTGTACGCTCCAGGGCGCCGCACCGCCCATCGAAGCGAGGCCGAGCGTGACCGAACCCGAAAGCTGTGTGATTTGGGAACTGAGCACTTCGCTAAAACCCGTTTCATCGTAACTGCCGCGCTCGGAAACTTGGACGAGTGTTCCTTCCTGCACTGTCAGTGGGCCGGCGGCATCGAACGGACGAAAACCGGTCGAGGCCATAAGCGAATCCGAAACCGTCAGGCCTCGCATCACATAATCTCCGATTCCTTCGAGTGCCGGGACCGAATCGAGATAATCGAGTACTGTGTAATTGGCGAATACTTCTCCATCCACTTCCGCAAAGAGCGGACTCGTTTCATAGCGGGCATGCGTCGAAAGCGTGAGCGATTGCGTCACATTATTTTCTGCGCTCCGGTCGCTTAGCAGATAGACTAAGTGGGTGCGCGCCGCACGAAGTTCGAACCAGCCGTGAAGCTCGTCCGAGAAAAATCGGTCATATCTTGCCACGGCGCTGGTGATGAGTTCATCGTGATCGTCATCGTTGAGCGCGCTTGGGGTGTCGTAATTGAGCAAGTCCGCATCGCTTTCGATTTGGAACCGTTCCTTCACGCTGGACTGATAAACAATGCTCGCGCCCGCCTGGGTAATGCGCTGCTCGTAACTTGACTCGTTCAAGATC
>DASYAJ010000236.1:0-1559 GCA_036501405.1 Kapaibacterium sp. (SeqCode) | reverse complement strand
ATATTTTTCCCAATTCCGATTTCTCTCTTAGAAGCAATGTGGTAATCAGAAACCCGCTAATCACAAAGAAAAGGTGAACTCCGAGAAAACCGGTTCGCCAAATCAGCCGCAGTTCCGGGACATGATACCACACCACCGCCAAAATACTGATCGCGCGCAAGCCATCGAGCGAAGAGAAGTACTTCGACGAGAGATAACGCTGGTGGGCTGTGCGAATGGAATCCAATGGGCGGATGTCAAATCAAATAATTGTCGAAGCAAGTTTCCAGAATTGAAATAGGACACAATTTTTACCCTATTCTTTGTTGCAGGTTCATGTTCACCAAACGACCCGCGTCAGAACGCGGCCATGTCAACCATGGCTGGCTCGATACCTACCATACCTTTTCCTTCGCGGATTATCACGATCCCGCGCATGTGCATTTTCGATCGTTGCGCGTGATCAACGAAGATCGCATCGCCGCCGAGCGCGGTTTCGGAATGCACCCGCACCGCGACATGGAGATTATTACTTATATTCTTTCCGGTTCCATTCAGCACAAGGACTCGATGGGAAATGAGGGAGTTATTAACGCGGGGGACGTGCAACGCATGACAGCCGGAACGGGAATCGTTCACAGCGAATTCAATGGCGCGAACGAGCCAGTGCATCTTCTCCAAATTTGGTTATTTCCCTCGAAGCACGGCTTGCATCCCAGCTACGAACAGCGAACGTTTCACGACCAGGACAAACGCAATACGTTTTGCCGCATTGCTTCGCATGACGGACAGAACGATAGCCTGACTATCCATCAGGATGTAACGCTCTATTCGAGTATCGTTTCCGATGGCGCGGAACTGAAACACCATTTTATCCAAGGTCGCGCCGGATTTTTACAGGTGGCGCGCGGCAGCATTGTTGTGAACGATATTCCGCTGCGTCATGGCGATGGCCTCTCCATCGAAGAAGAGGATTCCGTGGTGATGAAAGCTCCCGAAAACGGCGAAGCTGAATTTTTACTGTTCGATCTTGCCTAACGTTTTATTCCATGAACATTCTCACCATTCTTGGCAGCCTTCGCAAAGGTTCCATTAACCGGATGATCCTGCAGGAAGCAATGGCGCTTGCTCCGAAAACAATGACGTTCGATGCATCCGATATTTCCCAGTTTCCGCTGTATAATCAGGATATGGAAAACGTCGGAATACCCAATGTTGTGCTCCATTTCAAAGAACAAATTCGGCAAGCCGATGGGCTGTTATTCGCGACGCCGGAGTATAACTACTCCATGCCAGGCGTGCTGAAAAACGCCATCGACTGGGCCTCGCGACCGCCGAAGGATAATTCATTCAACGGGAAGCCATGTGCCATCATGACGGCGGGAACTGGAATGGGCGGCGGCGCCAAAGCGCAATATCATTTTCGACAGTCCTGCGTCTTTGTCAATCTCATTCCGATGAACAAACCCGAAATCGTGATTCCCAAAGCGATGGAAAAATTCGATGCGAATGGGACACTTTCCGATGAAGTGACCATGAAAAAACTTATTGAATTCATGGCGTCATTCCAGCAGTGGGTT